>JAOZQN010000549.1 GCA_029932195.1 Bacteroidales bacterium
TAACCATGAAAAATTCATGTTTTTTTTATGCTTTTTTTAGTTTATAGGAGTCCCCTTAAAGTTATTTTTGTATTATTTCAAAATCATTATTATAATCTAAATTTTTTCACACAAAACGTTGTTTTTCTAGCTCAAAGTTTTTGAAAAAACAAAAAATACCTATTTTTACAGAAATTATAAACGAGCAATTTTTATAGGCTGTGATTTATTGTTTTGTGATATTATAATTATTTGTATATACTTTTTTTAGAATCAGATGTAAGATTAGATTGGAAAAGAAAGACAAAAACTATTTAACAAATAACAATATTAAAAATTAGGAAGTAACAAAAAAAACGAGTAACTTTGCAACTCGCACGGCTCACAATAATTAGGGCGATATGCTTAATAAAAAAAGAATGAATGCAAGAACTAATTTAATATTTGTTGTATTTTTGCACACTACTTTGAAACAAAATATTAAAACATAAAATAATGAAAATTAAAAATATAGAATTAAAAAATTTCAGAGGTTACAAGGAATTGAACCTAGATTTAGATAGTAGCTTCAATCTTATAATAGGAGACAATGGAAGTGGGAAAACGGCGATATTAGAAGCCCTTACTGTTGTGATAGGCTCATTCTTTTTGGGAATAAGAAATGTGAATTCACGTAATATCTTAAATAAAGATATACATATTCATAGTTTTGATGATTATGAAGAATATCTTTTTCCTGTAACAATAAAAGCAGAAGGTAAAATAAATAATCAAGTATTGGAATGGAAAAGGGAACTAAACGGATTAAAAAATAGAACAACCTCAATAGAAGCCAACTCTATAAAACGATTTGCACAAAAGATTGATAGTCAAATTAGGAAGGGAATACAAATTAACTTACCTCTACTTGCTTATTATGCTACTGGAAGACTTTTTGATGAAGCAAGAAATACGGAGACCGAAGAAAAGGGAAAAAAATATATTGCTTCTCGTTTTCGTGCATATAACAGATGCCTTGAAGCAAAATCAACTTATAAACAATTTATTAGATGGTTTAGAGGAAAAGAATTATCTAAAATACAAAAGCAACAACAAGATATAAACTTTGAAGTTGTAAAAAGAGCAATCATTTCAAATATTCCTGATTGTAAAAATATTTTTTACGAATTTGACCCTGACAAGCAACAGGGTTTAAAAATTCAATTATCAGACCTAAGAGTGCTACCGTTTAATTCTTTAAGTGATGGAACTCGAAATTTTTTGGCAATAATTGGAGATATGGCTTACAAGTGTGTCACATTAAACCCCCATTTAAAAGAAGAGGTTCTTATTCAAACAGATGGAACTGTTCTCATAGATGAATTAGACTTACACCTTCACCCAGAATGGCAACGGAAAATTATTCAATCGCTCAGAAATACTTTTCCAAATATACAATTTATTGTAACAAGTCATTCGCCGTTCTTAATTCAAGAAACAGCACTCAATCAATTGATTATTTTAAAAAACAGTTCCGTAGAAAAAAAAGGGAGTGCTATAAATCTAAGTATTGAAGATATTGCGGAAGAAATACAAAATGTAGAAAACCCTCAATGGAGCAAAAGTCGTCAGAAAATGTTTGAAATAGCAAAAAAATACTACGAAGCTGTAAGTGAAAGCAAGGATACCGTAGAGATGAAAAAAGAGTTAGATAAAGTGATGTTACCATTCGCAAATGATACTGCTTTTTATGCTGTTATTGAGCAATTAAACATAAAAAAAGACTATAAAAATAACAAAAAATGAGACCAGTAGATAAAGGTAATGCACCAAAGACTTACAGGAATTACGGTAAAGCAAGACATGATTTAGCCAAAAAAATAGGTTATTACTGTTCTTATTGTGAAATGAAAGTAATGAACAGTATAGAAGTAGAACATATTTTACCAAGAAATCAAGGAGGAGAACCTCTTGATTGGGATAATTTTCTTCTTTCTTGTAAGTATTGCAATACTATTAAAAGTGACCACAATAGTAATTTATCTGATTATTTATGGCCTGATGTAGATAATACGGATTTAGCATTTTCTTATTCAGAAGCGGAAATGATAAAACCCAAAACTTCTATTTCTCAGTCTTTACAAATATTAGCAAAAAATTCTATTGATTTAATGGGATTAGACCGTTTTCCAGGAGGAAGCAATAAACCAACAGAAGCTGATACACGGTGGCGTTCAAGGCAAAAGATGTGGGATTTAGCAAAATTAAGTTACAATGACTGGAAAGAAGCACCAACTATACAAATGGCAAGACAAATAGCTCGAACTTCATTAAACGGACATTATTCTATATGGATTGATGTATTCAAAGAAGACCAAATTGTTTTAACTGAAATTGACAAAATTTATTCTGAAATAGGATTGTTTAAAAAATTCACATCAACAAGAAGTAGAATTTTAAGAAACAATGCTAAAATATAAATTTTGTCTTAGTAAATCGCAAAAAAAAACACTACAAAATGCCCGCCACCACACACGTATTCGAAATGAAACATTTCACTTCATTGTTGAGTATATGGGTTGCAAAATTTACACAAAACTTGAT
The DNA here is from genome assembly GCA_029932195.1 of Bacteroidales bacterium. Lineage (GTDB taxonomy): Bacteria > Bacteroidota > Bacteroidia > Bacteroidales > JAOZQN01 > JAOZQN01. The sequence goes on from JAOZQN010000549.1 coordinate 2,563, forward strand.
AGGGATAATCTTGGTAATATTAAAACATAGTCTTTTTATATTAACAAATAATGGGTAAAATAATTTTTTCATTAACCGCAGATTGGGAAGGCGAGCATTTTCGTAATATTTCTGATTTGTTTGCTGTTCGCAAACAGGTTGGCGAGCATATTCCTATTACTCATTTTATTTGTCCGGCTTATTTTACCAAAGGGATAAAAAATGCTAAGGCAAAAATTAATCGTGCAATTTTTGATATTGATGAAGTAGCTTTGCATATTCATTGTTACGAAAGTCTTGTAACAAAAGCAGGTGTTAGATTTAGAACCGAGCCAGATTTTTTTAAAGGATATTCGCCAGCCGTAAAAAAAATTATATCCCATCTTCCTAAAAGACTACAGCCCAAAAAATCGGGTAGGGGAGTGCCACTTTCGGCATATAGCTACAACGAGATTATTAAAATTCTAAAAACATCGCGAGAGTTAATGTTTCAAAACTTTGATATTAAAGAGCTTAATGGATTTAGGGCAGGTGGCTGGATTGCATCTGATGATGTTCTGAGAGCATTGGCAGAAACTGGGTTTAAATATGATTCGTCGGCAACTCCACCTTCGGTTCTGTCGCAAGGATTTTCTAAAAGTAGCGATGGCAATTTTCAGGACGATTACGGCGACAGCTATGATGGTTTTAGTCAGTATATTATAAGAATGTGGGGACATAAATTAGAGACTGAAAGATTTCTTGCAAATAGTTTGACTCAAAAATATTGCCCCGATGATTTTATTACTACTTTCACGCAACCATATCGTTTGCCTAACATTATAGAAATGCCAAATAATGCCTCAATGTCCGATTATGCTTCGGTGGAAAAAACAATGTTACCTGTTTTGGAAAAAGGTTTAAGTATTATAAAAAAACATAATAAAAAAGATTTTTATCTAAATGTAGGATTTCATCAGGAGGGAGATTTTACTTATAAAGTTCCTATAATTAAATTATTCAGACTTTTTAGTCCACAGCCTGCGGTCTTTCATTCCACAGTTGGCAAGGCTATGAAATTATGGAACAAAGAATTGAAGACTGAGGATTGCTAACTGCTAACTGTTTTCTGATAACTGTTAATATCTATTCCTACTACTATTACGTCGTCTATTTGTTCTTGTTTACCTTTCCATTTACTAAAAGTTTCTTCCAATATTTTTTTCTGGTCGCTCATATTTAATTCTTGGTTAGATTCCAAAATATTATAAAATTTTGAAGTTTTAAAACGTTGATTTTTTTCGTTGAATTGGTCTTTGTAACCATCAGAGAACATGTAAATTCTGTCGTCTTTTTTTAGCTTTATTCTGTGATTGGTAAAAGGTTTTTCTATAACAAACACAGAAACAGGTTGTTTGTCGGGTTTTATTATCGACATATCGTTATTATTGATAATTATTAGTGGACTATTTGCTCCAGCGTATTGCATTTCTAAATTTGAAATATTTATTGCACAAATAGCAGCAGTTCTCATTTTGACTGTAAGTATGTTAAAATCAGGATAAAAAAA
>JAOZQN010000550.1 GCA_029932195.1 Bacteroidales bacterium
GGCAAAAACATTATATACGTAATAATCAATTAATTATAAACTCCGAAACTTCAGCTTAGTAATATGTTTTATTTGTTTTTAAACTATTTTTAACTTTGTTTCTATTTATTGCATATAAGTATTTTAGGTATTTTTCGCTCATTTCACACTCTCTTCCACAATTTTTATTTCCTCTGGTGTTAGTTCGTAGAGTTGGTAAACCATTTTGTCTATTTCTGCTTCTAATTTACTAGTATCTGCATTTGAGTCTTCTTTTTTTAAAGTAAGGATTTTTTCCACTTTGGTGATGATTTGGTTTTCTTCTTTTTCCGAAACCTGAATTAAAGGAATATTTAGAATAGGCTCTTTATCTATCTGATAATTATTTCCTTGCATTTTTCCTTTATACCGTAACCAAAAAGCTATCAATTTTGAATTTAATAATGCTGTAAGATATTTTTGATTTACATTGTTAGTTTTTATCACATAAAAAGTTGCCGAAACGTAGCAGTCAAAATCCGTATAAGTAAAAATTGGTTCAGTTGGACATTTTCTTTGAACAATTATTTTTTCTCCTTTAAAAAACTCTTCTTTTCTTGCTCGATGAAGTCCGTAAGGTTTGTTGTCAGAAGTTATTACTTTTTTAAATTTATCAAGATGTTTTTTTATGTTTGGATAGAGTTTTATTTTTTCTTTGTTTTTAAACTCCGAACCTGTATAAATTATCCATTCTGTATTTTTGGAGTCAGCGTAGTATTTAGAAAAGTTTTTAGATGTAAAATAAGGTTTTATTAATTTATTTTCATTTTCGTTTAAATTCAGTTTTTCTTTTTCTTGTGTTGATAATGCAAAAATTCCCTGTCCTTTTTTGAATTTTTTATTAAGTAAAGGCAACATTTTATTTGAAACATAATCGTGATGAGGGTGGATTCCGTTTGCGACCTCCTTCTCATTTAATTTTATTAAAGTGCTATTTATCACATAATCTTGTGGTAAAACCATTCCTTGTGCAACTTCTTTTTTATCGTCAAGGGTTAATTTATTTTTATTTGATTCTAACTTACTAAGAATATTTTTAATTTTAGGATTGTTAAACGTAAATGGCTTATCTGTAAAGTTTCTTTTATCAAAACTAAAATCAAAAATCTGATTATTTTTTGATATTTCTTTTAAAAGTAGTTTTTTTACATCGTTTATTGTTGGTGTTTTAGAGGTTATTTCTCTGTAATCAATATCATGAACTTTTGATGATACATTGTTTTGATACATCATTATCATTGTTTGAACAGAGGCTTCTTCAAAAATCATATAATTACTGAAATCAATAAATTGTATCAGTTTAGTGTTATTTGCAATTTGGTTTCTGAATTTTTTAGCTCCCGAATTTGTAATCCAATTATTTGTAGCTATAAATGATAATAGAGCATCTTTTTTCAGTATTTGTGTGCCAAGACAGGCAAAAAGATACCAAATATCCATTTTTCCTTGATAACAAGGTAGGTCTCGCAGACCGTCAAATATTTCTTTTCCTTCATATTCCTTTATATATGGAGGGTTTCCGATAACAATATCAAATCCTGAAAACTTACCATCTACATCTAAAACTTCGGGAAACTCAAATCGCCATTCAAAAGCATTGGAATACAACGTTTCCAACTTGTTTTTATAATCAAGTTCCTTTTTTTCTAAAATTTTTGTTTTAATTTTAAGTTGTTTTTTCCAGTCCTTTTGTTCTTTTTTGTTAAAAATAAATGGCATTTCGCCTATTTCGGCTCTTAGTTTTCTAATATAAGCATAGTCTGCATCGTTTGGATTAGCAATGCCTGAAAATTGTGTTTTTATAAGTTGAATTTGTTTTGTTGCATTTTTCTTTGTCGTTCTATCTGTTGTGCTTTTGTAAATAATAACTTGGTCTTTGTATTTTTGTGTCATTAATTTCATTTGCTTTTCTTGTGCTACCGTCAGTTTTTTTGTTCCATTTACAATTTGAAACCTACTAATTAACGAATTTCCTATTTTTATATTAATGTCAATATTTGGGAGAGTTTCCAGATTTTCTTCATCTTTATAATACGCATTTTTTAGCAATTCTATCCACAAACGCAATTGTGTTATTTTTACTGATTTTGGGTTTATGTCCACACCAAAAAGACAATTTTCAATAATTGTTTTCTTTTCTTGAAAAATTGCTTTCTGTATTTTGTTCTTTTCGGTTATTATCTTGTTTTCAGTATCTAAGGTATAATTAAAAAGCAGGTTGTTTTGTGTAATTACAATAGAATCATTATCAATTTTTGCAACACAATTTAACAGCTCACCATTTTCGTCTGCCAGAATATTTAACTCACTTTTTATTGCAATAATTTCGTTAAGAGAACTCACCAAGAAATGCCCAGAACCAACTGCAGGGTCAATAATTTTCAGACTATTTATAACTGCATTATATTCTAAATTATTTGTGTTGGAATGGTTTCTTTCTGCGGTTATATAATTTTTTAAAGAAGAAAATTCTTTAAGTTTAAGGTTGTATTTATCATTAAACTTTTGAATAACAGCTCTGCGTATAGTTTCCCGAGCCATGTATTCGGTAATAAATCCAGGTGTAAAGAAAGAACCATCTTTGTATCCGTTAATTTTCTCAAAAACAAGTCCTAAAACCGATGCGTTTATAAGCTCCCCTTTTTCTGCATACATATCATCTTCGGTATGAGATGCAAAATTATAGGCTTCTAAAAACTTCAAAAGATAATCCAGAGTTGGGAGTTCTTTTTCGTCCTCGTTAGAAAGAACCGTTCCTGCCATCAAAGGCAAAGTAAGATTATCTTTCAATCCTGCAATAAAAGCAAGGTTTTTTTCTAAATCGGAAGGTTCAAAAAGAGAGCTATTCAGGTAAGGAATATATGGATAACGCTCAGTAATTCTTGTTTTCCTATTTTCAACAGGAGAATTAAGCACCTCAAAAAAGATAGTGTCCAAAATATCAAATTCAGTTACTTTATTGTAACTCAGGAATCTATAATTTTCATCGTTGTTATGACATGCAACTAGTTGTCCTTCAAGCAATTTCAAGAATAGCAAACGATTTATCCATGTAAGAACCAACTCTAAGGAAGTTTCATATAATTGTTGTTCGTAAGTGTTTCCGTAATCTTTTTTATCCTTAAAATCGTCTAATGTTCCGTGAGATTCAATTTTAGCTTTTACGTTTTCAAGTAGCGAGCCTTCGTCGGTTTTTTTCTTTTCTTTTATAAGTTTTTTACTGCCGTCTTTTTGCTCCTCCAAACCCATAATATACAAAAGCTCTTTAAAGAATTTTGCATTTAGCTTGTTGCTGTCAATTTTCACTTTCTTTTTCAGGAGAGAGGCACTTGATAAGAGTTTGAAAAGAGATTTTAATTCGCTTGTTTTTTTGTCTTTATAGTCTTGTAAATTAAAATGAGTTGCTTTAAGTTCAGTATCAGAATTTTCTATAAATGGTTTTGCAACATTATTATAAAAATTTTGGACGGATTGGTCTGTATGACTTTCGTTAAAATATTTAAGGAGTTCTTTATTTTTGAAAAATATATTATTAAAATCCTCTGCATCAAAGACATACCAATTATATCCATTTGTAATAACAAGATTTTTTAGTGAGTTGTTTCCTGATAAACGCTCTTGCATAAAATAATAAATAATTTGATGCAATGGCTTAACATTAAGATTATCAATGGAAACCATATCTCTTGTTTCATTACTTGATTTTGTTTCAAACAGAACTTCAATTTTATCATCAACTTTTATTAACAAGTCTATTTTATCTTTTTCGTAACCAAATTCAACATCGTTATAATCAAGCGATTTCATAAAATTCATAATGTAAGTCCTTTCAGAAAGTTCCTCTTTTTTATTCACAGACTTATCCAACTCTTTCAATAAGGCATTGATGTTTTTCTGAAAATCAGAAAGAGCTTTGCCTTCAATAGTTTGTTGGTCTTTTGCAAATTTAATTTCGGGAGTATTTATTTTGAATTTCATGTTTTTATTTGATAATATGGAATTGATGATAATAAGTAGTTAACCATATATAAACGACACTTTTGAAGGTCAATTTTAGCATTATG
>JAOZQN010000551.1 GCA_029932195.1 Bacteroidales bacterium
TTATATACGTAATAATCAATTAATTATAAACTCCGAAACTTCAGTTATATTAACACAATAGTCTTTATCTATTTTGTCTTTTTTGCATGATACTGTGAGAATAAGTGGTAGTATTATTATCAAATGAATATATTTTATCATAATTGTAATAGTTACAATAAGTCAGAATTTCATTTGAAATAAAACTCTGACTTATATAAATTAAACATTCATTTCAGGAACTTCTCCTTCAATAATTAAATCGGCTTCGGTATATTTTTTTATATCCTCTACGCTAACTCCGGGAGCACGCTCTAAAAGTTTAAATCCGTTTTCTGCTACTTCAAGAACTGCAAGGTTTGTTACAATTTTTTTAACACATTGAACACCCGTAAGAGGTAAAGTGCATTCTTTTAAGATTTTAGAATTTCCTTTTCTATCTGTGTGCATCATTGCAACGATGATGTTTTTTGCACTAGCTACCAAGTCCATAGCACCTCCCATTCCTTTAATTAATTTTTTAGGGATTTTCCAACTTGCAATATCTCCTGTTTGCGAAACTTCAAAAGCTCCGAGTATTGTCATATCCACATGTCCGCCACGTATCATTGCAAAGCTGAGTGCTGAGTCAAAAAACGAAGCTCCTTTTGCATAGGTAACTGTCTGTTTACCTGCATTTATAAGGTCTGCGTCAAGGTTTTCTTCGGTTGGGAAAGGTCCTATTCCGAGCATTCCGTTTTCCGATTGTAAAATTACTTCTATGCCTTCAGGAACGTAGTTTGCCACAAGTGTAGGTATTCCAATTCCCAAGTTTACGTAATAGCCGTCTTCTAATTCTTGTGCTATTCGTTTTGCTATTTGATTTTTATCTAATGCCATTTTTTTAGTTTTAAAAGCCCACCCCAGCCCTCCCAAAGGGAGGGAGTTTTTCCACCATAGGTGGAGTTTTTGCTCCCTCCCTTTGGGAGGGCTGGGGTGGGCTTTTTGTTATTATCTTGTTGTTCTTTGTTCAATACGTTTTTCGTAGTTTGTGCCTTTAAAAATTCTTTGCACAAAAATTCCAGGCGTATGAACTTGATTTGGGTCTAGTTCTCCAGCAGGAACGAGTTCTTCAACTTCTGCAATTGTAATTTTGCCAGCCATTGCCATCATATTATTAAAATTATTGGCAGTATGACGGAAAATAAGGTTTCCGTGAGTGTCTCCTTTCCACGCTTTTACGAAAGCAAAATCGGCTTTAAGCCATTTTTCTAATAAGTGCATTTTTCCATCATACTCTCTAACTTCTTTACCTTCGGCAACTTCTGTTCCGTAGCCTGCTGGCACAAAAAATGCGGGAATTCCTGCTCCTCCTGCTCTAATTCGTTCGGCAAGAGTTCCTTGTGGAACTAAATCTACTTCTAATTCTCCACTTAACATTTGACGTTCAAACTCCTTATTCTCTCCCACATAAGATGAAATCATCTTTTTAATTTGATGTTTTTTAAGTAAAAGTCCGAGACCAAAATCATCAACACCTGCATTGTTCGAGATGCAAGTAAGTCCAGTTATTCCCAAGTTTACCAACTCGGTAATACTATTTTCAGGAATTCCTCCCAGTCCGAATCCTCCAAGCATAAAAGTCATATCATTTTTGACTCCTTTTAATGCTTCTTCTGCGTTTTTATATACTTTATTCATAATTTTAAGTTTTGAAATTTATATTAAACAACAAATTTTAAATCTATTTTTTATTTTCAATTTTTTTGATTGTCCTTTCAAAATCACTATCAAATAATTTTTTATTATCTAATTGTTTTGTATGATAAATTTGATATTCTGTTTCGGCTTTTTCTTTTGCCAATTCATGCGAAATTCGTCCTGCATGTTCAAGTATTTCCCTATCATTCAGCGTTAAAAAACCATTTAATTTAGTAATCCAATCTTTCATATACATTGGGACTCTTCGTTTTGCTTGCCCTGTTGCAAAAACAAGATATTGCTCTACCAAATTACTCAACGGTTCTAATTCATTTTCAGACAAATAGTTTTTTGCAATAGAAACGTCTTGTTTTCTAATTTTATCGCCTCGCCAATTTGTCAAGCCCATGTTTTTATGCTGATTGTTAGATCTTTCGTGGATAATTTCAGCTGCCGTTTTGCCAGTTATTGCCCAGTGCATTTTATTTTGAACCGTTTTAAAAAATAATATACTTTCGTTTGTAGTTGGGTCATAATCAACGCTTGTTGCATAAATATCAGTTATTTTACGATAAAATCGTTTTTCCGAAGTTCTAATATCCTGAATACGAAGCAATAATTCATCAAAATAGTCAAAAGGCAAATCTGGATTTTTTAGGCGTTCGTCATCTAAAATAAATCCTTTTATAATAAATTCTCGTAAATGTGCAGTTGCCCATTGCCGAAAGCTAGTTGCAATTTTTGATTTTATCCGATAGCCAACCGAAATAATCATATCAAGATTGTAGTGTTTTACACTTCTTTTGACGTTTCGTTTTCCTTCATTTTGAACTGTCAAGAAATCCTTGACAGTTGAAATTACTTCTAATTCGCTTTCTTTGTATATATTATTTATATGCAAACTTATATTCTGTTTTGTCGTTTGAAATAAATCTGCAATTTGATTTTGCGAAAGCCAAACAGTTTCTTCCTGAAAAAATACATCAATTTTTGTATTTCCTTTTTCAGAAATATAAATCAAAAATTGTGAGTTATTTTTTTGTAAATTTTTTATTTCCACTATTTTTAAATTATGAAATTTTGAAGTTCTGAAATTTTGAAGTTCTGAAATTTTGAATTCATAATTTCAAAACTTCATAACTTCAAAACTTAATTAACAACCTATATATCTTGATATTACAAGTCTTTGAATTTCTGAAGTTCCTTCGCCAATTTGTAGTAAACGTTGGTCTCTGTAATGTCGTTCTACGTGGTAGTCTTTCATAAGTCCGTAGCCTCCATGTATTTGCACGGCTTTGTCGGCAACTTCTTTTGCAATTTCGGAGCAGTATAATTTTGACATTGCAGCTTCTTTGGCAAATGGTAATTTATTGTCTTTGAGCCAACAAGCTTTGTATAAAAGGTTTCTGGCGAGTTCTACTTTCGTCGCCATATCTGCCAAACTAAAAGCAATTTCTTGAAATTTGCTGATTGGTCTGCCAAATTGTTTACGTTCGTTGGCGTAATTTAGAGCAAGTTCAAAAGCTCCTTGTGCCAAACCGAGTCCCATTGCGGCAATTGATAATCTACCGTTGTCAAGTGTGCTAAGCATTATCTTTGAGCCTTCTCCACGTTTTCCGAGTAAATTTTCTTCGGGGACTTTGCAGTCATCTAAGAACATTTCGGCTGTGTCTGAGGCTCTCCACATCATTTTTCCGTGCATTGGTTTTGCAATATATCCAGGCGTATTTCTATCTACAATTATTGCCGAAAATTCTTTTTTGCCATCAACATTTGCTGTAACTGCCTGAACTGTTGCTCCAATACTTATAGATGCCGAAGCATTTGTTATAAATATTTTTGAACCATCAATTGTCCATGTTCCCGCTTCTAATTTTGCTTTTGTTTTAGAAGCTCTGGAATCGCTACCTGCATCTGGTTCGGTGAGACCGAACGCCCAAAGGCTCTCACCTGTGCATAATGTGGGCAAATATTTCATTTTCTGCTCCTCAGTTCCATAATAATATAATGGTCCAATTCCCAAGGAATTGTGAGCTGCCAATGTTGCTGCTTGTGAGCTATCTATTCTTGCAAGTTCTTCTACTGCAATTATATACGACAAAGTATCCATTCCTTGTCCGCCGTATTTTTCGGGTAAATACATTCCAAACAAGCCAAGTTCTCCCATTTTTTTTGTAAGCTCTACCGAAAACTCTGCTTTTTCGTCAAGCTCTTGGGCTATTGGTTTTATTTCTCTTTCTGCAAAATCACGAACAGTCTGACGAATCATTTCATGCTCTTCTGATAATTTAAAATCCATAGTTACAAGGTTATAAAGTTATAAAGTTGAAGGTTATAAAGTTTTTCATAAAGAGCATAAAATATTCTAACTAAAGTTTCGGAGTTGATAAAAAGATGTAAATCAATGTTTTATTTTTTATA
>JAOZQN010000552.1 GCA_029932195.1 Bacteroidales bacterium
TTACTTACAAACAGTAAGGATAATGCTTTAAGAAATAAAAAATAAATAAATATTTTAACATTATCCTCCTCAACTTTTCAATGTGAGCCTGTTTACTATTTCAAATTTTGTTGTATCTCTTGTAAGTCTGCAACAAATTTTTCAATATCATTGTTGTTAAATTTCTTTTCTTTGGCAGCCTCTTCTAGCGTTCCCCAAATTGGCTCTCCACAAATTATACATCTGATACCAGCTGTCATTAAGTATTTTACAGCTCCAGGAATTTTTTCCACTAAGTCCTCTATTGTTGAATTTTTTGTTATTTCCATTTTTATTAGTTTGTTGTGAGTTTTGCAACCTGCAACCTGTTATATCATTTTTAATATTTCTTCTGTAAGGTTTTCTCTTTTTACTTCTGATTGCACACGTTCTCTCCATTCTTTTTTATCTGTAATTTGGCTAGCAAGTTCTTTGCCAAGTTTAAGATTACGAACAGTTGCTACTCCGTTGTTAAATTCATTTTCGCCAATTAGAATTGCTATTGGGCAGTTTTTTTTGTCGGCGTAGGAGAGTTGTTTTTTCAGATTTTTTCGTGAGCCATAATATACCTCTACTTCTATGTCTTTGGTTCGTAGTTCGTAGGCAATTTTTTGATATTCAGTCATTAAGTTGTCATCAAAAGCAATAATAATAACTGGACCTTGTGCCAATTCTGGAGTTTGTTTTGTGAGAGTAAGAATTTCTGCAAGCCTGTCCACTCCAATTGATGCACCTACTGCAGGAACTTTCATGCCAAGAGATTTTTCTACCAAACCGTCGTATCTGCCACCTCCACAAATAGAGCCAACTTTTCGTTTACGACCTTTGCTATCTTTGTATGTTCCAACATATTCCACTTCAAAAATAGGACCTGTGTAATAGCCCATTCCACGTATCATTGTTGGGTCAAAAATTACTCTATTTTCATCAAAATTAAGTGCAGATAAAATTTCATCAATTTTTGTGAGTTCCGAAACACCTTCGGTATAAGTTTGATTATCAATATTTTTAGAGTTTAATTTTTCTAAAATATTTGCCCTTGTGTTAATTTCAGAAAAATCAGAAAGAAAACCCATTATTTGATCAACAATCTCATTATCAATATTAAGACCTTCTATTTTTGCTTTCGATTTTTCATCTACTCTGCCTTGTCCAAGTTCTTGGGCAACTCCTTGCATTCCTATTTTATCGGCTTTGTCAATAATTCGCATAATGTTTTGTTCGTCTGCATCTTCTGTAATTTCTAAGCTGATAAGTAAACCTTTTATTATTTTCCTGTTATTAACTTTTACAATATAATTATCTCGTTTCAAACCAATTTCTTCTAAAGCATCAGCAAGTATCATACAGGCTTCTGCATCGGTTGTAATGTCGTCTGTTCCAACAGTATCAAAATCAAGTTGCCAAAATTCTCTGAACCTTCCTGGATCTAATTTTGCTTCAAATCTAAATACTTGCCCGTATTGATAGCGACGTAAAAGAGGTGTTTTTCCCTCTTGCACTTGTTTGTGTTTGTGCAATTCCCAAAGACTTTCGGCATAGAGGCGAGCAAGTGGTGCTGTTAGGTCGTAACGCATTGTTAGATAATGGTTTTCCATAACAACATTATTTCTTTCGTCTCTTATTTCAGCTCCTTTGTTATCAAATTTTGGTTCCAATTCTGGATTATTAAAAGAGTAAACTCCTTCTGCAAGCTCTTCTGAGTCAGGAAGATATTTTCCAAGATTTTCGGAATATTCTAAAACTGGTGTGTCGTAATGTTCAAAACCATATTTTTTATATACTTTGGCAGCAGAATTTATTATTTTCCAACGCAATTGGTTCATATTTGCGTCAATATCTCTAAATCCTTTTATTTTTCTTGGATAACTCATTTTTATACTAATTAAGGGTGAAATTTTGAAGTTTAGAAATTTTGAATACTCTTATATTAAGATGAATACTTAATTCAAAAAGTTAAATTTTAAAACTAATCCAGTTATATTTTGTTATTAGATTTTGGCTGTTAGCTATTTGCTGAAAAAATAAATATATTTCTAAGTGAAATTCTTTTTTTTGCTAAAAGCCAATAGCCAAGAACGAATAGCAATCTAAAATAATTTTCATTTTAGATTTTTAGGTATAAATCAAAAATATTATACTTTATGAACAGCAAAGGTATAAATTTAGAAAATGTAAAACAAAATTATAAATAAATAAGGAAGTGTTTAATTTTAAATAGCTAATTTTTAGTTAGTTATCTCTTTGCGATTTATGGCTTGATGAACTTAAATAAGTAGATGGACAAATAAAAAAGATACTTTTTTGTTTTCTAATATATTCATTATCAAGCGAAAGCGAATTAAAAACTAAACACAGAGTCCACTCCGACAAGTGTATTTTTGCCAAAATCAAGGCGGATACCAATTTTACAACCGGAGTTTACTCGTTGTAAATGAGGATTTTAAAATTTGTATCCAACGCCGAGTTTGGCAAAAAGATGCTTGTCGGAGGGGACTCAACACTTAAAACTAAGCACTTACTTAGGGAAATTATTTTTTTGCTCTTGGGTGGTAGGATAAAATTGTATCTCGGAGATAATCGCTATTGAGATGAGTGTAAATTTCGGTGGTAATAATTGAACTATGTCCCAACATATCTTGAACTGCACGCAAATCCGCTCCACCATCAACAAGGTGAGAGGCAAACGAATGACGAAATGTATGTGGGCTAATATTTTTTTCTAATTCTATTTTTTTTGCCAAATCTTTAACAATAATAAAAATCATATTGCGGGTAAGTTGTTTGCCTCGTCGGTTTAAGAAAACAAAATCATCAAACCCTTCTTTGATATTCAACTTATTACGATATTCTTTTGTATAAATATTAACTTCTTTTTTGGCTTTTTCGCTTATTGGCACTAACCGTTCTTTTAGTCCCTTTCCTGATATTTTTACAAATCCCTGCTTAAAAAAGAGATTAGATAACTTCATGTTAATAAGCTCTGAAACTCTTAATCCACAACTATATAACACTTCAAGAATAGCTTTATTTCTATGTCCTTCTGGCTTACTTAAATCAATTGCAGATTGCAAATTATCAATCTCTTCTATTGATAAGACTTCTGGCAATTTGCGACCAATTCGTGGAGCTTCCAAAAGCACCGTAGGGTCTTCTTTTACAAGTCCTTCTATTAAAAGATATTTATAAAAAGTTTTAATTCCCGAAATTATCCGAGCTTGTGAGCGTTTGCTTACGCCCAAATTGTAGAGAAAGGCTAAAAAATCTTGCAAGTCTTGCAAAATTAATTTGTATGGAGATTTTATTCTTACGGAAATATCTAAAATAATTTCGGTAGCTATATTATTTTCATCTTTATAGTTGTTTGTATAAAAATTATGTAATTTTTTAATATCACCAGAATATGCTTCAATAGAATTATTACTTAAACTTTTTTCTAACTTCAAAAAGTTGCGAAAATTATTTATTTCTAATTGCCAAGTTCTCATAGAATAGTTAAGTAGTTTAAAGTTAAAAGCAGTAAAGTTGAGTCCCCTCCGACAAGTATCTTTTTGCCAAAATCAAGGTGGATACGGATTTTATAAACACAATGAGCATGTCTCATTGTACTTGTTGTAAATGAATATTTTGAAATTTGTATCTAACGCCGAGTTTGGCAAAAAAATGCTTTTCGGAGTGGGCTCATTCTTATAGTTTTACTTTTATTAATAACAAAGATAAAAATAAAATTTTATTTAACTGAATTAAATTGTTCTATTTTTGGTTCTATTCATATTCTAAAACTATTTTATATGCTTCACAGTGTTTTTTTATTTGATTTAAGTCAATTTATTAGGCTGTGATTTTTAAATTAATAAGGTTTAACAATTAGTTATTTTTTTGTATTACAATGTTTTAATAGTTTTTTTGCTTTTTTTTGCCCTTTTTTTTTTAATTAGAATTTGCGATATAATATATTGAGCTTTTTGAAAAAAAGAAAAAAGATTTATGTTTGCATTCTAATTTAATATAACTGAAGTTTCGGAGTTTGTAAATTCTTTATTTAAAGCTCATTATTAATG
>JAOZQN010000061.1:0-1934 GCA_029932195.1 Bacteroidales bacterium
AGGTTATCCATGTAATGTCGTAGATGACCAAAGCCAAAGTTGGATAAAGGAAAGTCTAATAGCTACTATATTGGAAGGAACTACTTATGAATTTGTTCCAATACAAGCAAACGACGCAATGCCTTTATCGGTAGATATTAACGAAAATTTACAATATAACGAAGCTGTTATTCCTACTGCTACTTTCAAAAATCATGGTAGCGAAACTGCTACTTTTGATGTTACAATTGAAATTATAAACAGCGACCAAACAATTGTTTACACTCAATCCGAAGAAATTACAAACATTGCAGCCGGAACTTCACAACAAATAGAATTTACTCCAGACTGGACTGCCGAAGCAGGAGAATTTACAATAAAAGTTTATACAGCTTTAATTGGCGATACTTATACAGAAAATGACATACTTACAAAAAATATTTTAGTAAGCTATCTAAGAAAAGCATATTGTTATACACGTTGGTCAGAAAGTAGTATTTATCCAACAGGACCATCATGGTTTTTTATTGAAGAACCAGACGAAATAAATAGCATTGTAACTGTAAATGAAAGTATAAATAACGGTGCCTGGGCAGAAGGTAAATGGTATAGTGTTGAATATGATCCAAACCAACTTGTATATTTTGATACCGAAACAGGCACAAAAACAGTAGTTGGAGCTACTAATGCAGGTGTAACTATTTTTTACGGCTTATCTTATGACTGGTCGACAGGCACTATGTATGCCATAACCGGATACGAAGATTTACAACTTTACACAATAGATTTAGAAACAGGAGCAGCAACACTTGTAGGAACTGCATCTACATTTCCAGACAAATTTCCCACTCTGGCTTGCGATATAGATGGAAATTTATTTACTGTTTGCCAAGATGGAGATTTTTACTCAATTGATAAACAAACAGCAGAGTTAACTCTTGTCGGTTCACTTGGTCTCAGCAGCAATCCATTCGGTTCACAAGATATGGAATTTGACCATTATTCCGGAGATTTATATTGGTATGCAAACCTTAACGGTGGTTACGATGCAATGCACATAATTAACACAACAACAGGCGAAGCAACTGCTACAACTAACTTTTTTGACTATCAAGTTCAATTTTCTGGCTTTGCAATTCCTTACGAACCCGAAACTACATTCTCTGTTACTTTTGATATTACCGATGATTTAGTACCCGAAGTAACTTTAACCAGCTACGGAACACAAACAGCAACAGGAGGAACAACCATTTTCACAGAAGTAGAACCTGCACAATCACCAGGAATTATGTACACAGCAGAACTTGACGGTTATCAAACCTATACAGGATACGTAGTTGTTGATAACAACGAAGCTGTAAGTATAACCCTTATACCATTACCAGAAACTTATAACGTAACTTTCAATATTTCAGATGATTTAGAACCTGAAATTACTCTTGGAACTTATGGAACAAATACAGCAATCGGTGGAACTTATACTTTCTCAAATGTATATGAAACAACCGGACAGGGAGTTGCTTATGTTGTAGAATTAGACGGATACGAAACAGTTATGGATTATTTGGTAGTTGATGGAAACGAAATAGTTGATATTACTTTAATTTCAACTAACATTCAAAATATTGAAAATAATTTTATTGATATTTATCCAAACCCATCAAACGGAATATTTACAATAGAAAACAAAAACCCACAAGGTTTTGAAAACCTTGTGGGTTTAGAAATAACCGATATTACTGGAAAATTAATATTAAGTAAAGACGTTGCATGCAACGTCTCTACAAAAATTGATATTTCAAATCAGCCAGCAGGAATATATTTTATAAATATACAAACAGAAACAGAAATTTATACCGAAAAAATCATAATTAATTAAATTAGGGGGTAAAATGCTCCGAAATGAAAAAAGTAGGAGCATTTTTTTAACTTTCTTAAATTCAATAGTCTAAAAC
>JAOZQN010000061.1:2034-17218 GCA_029932195.1 Bacteroidales bacterium
TAATCAAGTCAATCTTTTAATCAAGTAAATCAAGGTCAAAAATTTAGGGGGTAAAATGCTCCAAAATGAAAAAAGTAGGAGCATTTTTTTAACTTTCTTAAATTCAATAGTCTAAAACCATGATTTACTTGATTTTTGGATTTACTTTATTTTTTTTAATCAAGTCAATCTTTTAATCAAGTAAATCAAGGTCAAAAATTTAGGGGGTAAATGCTCCGAAATGAAAAAAGTAGGAGCATTTTTTTAATCAAGTCAATCTTTGAATCAAGTAAATCAAGGTCAAAAAATTAGGGGGTAAAATGCTCCGAAAACACCAAAGTAGGAGCATTTTTTTAATCAAATAAATCAAGAAAATCAAGGTCAAAAAATCAATATAATGAAAAAAATAAATCTAATAGTAGCATTGTTATTAATAGCAAGTTCAATATTTGCACAAGAAGAATGGGTGTGGGCAAACGGTAGCACAGGCGGCACAGCAGAAGATTTTATATTAGACATGAAGACAGACAGCGAAGGAAATGTTTATGTTGCAGGAAATTTTGTAAGTTCACAAATTACCTTCGGAACAAATACTTTAAATAATCAAGGAGAATGGGATGCTTATTTGGCAAAGTATAATTCAGCAGGAGAAGTGCAATGGGCTTATAACTATGGAGGCAGTGGTGCAGAATCTATTTCTGAAATTTTCATTGATAATAATGACAATATTATTATTACTGGTGATTTTACTTCAAGCCAAATAATTATTGGAACAACTACGCTAACCAAAAAAGCAGAAAGTTATCAAGATATGTTCGTGGCTAAATTAGACGGCGATGGAACTGTTATATGGGCAAATAACTACGGAAATACAATTTCTACTACTTATGATATTACTACTGGAGTAGGCGGAGTTGCAGTTGATACAGACAATAATATTTGCGTTATTGGATATTTCAAAGGCGAACAACTTGATTTTGGAACTCAATCTGTAACAAATCCAAGTGAATTTCCAACTACTAATATATTTCTTGTAAAATTTGATGCCGATGGAAACTCAATTTGGGCAAAAAGTCCGCAAGGATTAAGTAATCAAACTGAATACGCATTTAATTTAACCACCGACAATCAAAATAATGTAATAATTCAAGGCGATTTTTGGGAAGACGGTAGTTCCTTAGATTTTGGAGATGGTATTGTTTTAAATGGTACTATTGCTAAAAATTATTTTATTGCAAAATATGATACTAACGGAAATATTGTATGGGCAAAAAAAGGATATTCTGATGATGAAACTTGCGAAGCAAGAGGAAGAGCGTCAATTATAGCAGATAATACAGGAAATATCTATGCTCATATTTATTTTCAAGGAGACAATTTTAAGTTTGATGATTTAACTATCACAAGCACTTGCAACGGCGATGACCTAAATTCATTAATCCTAAAACTTGATGCAGACGGAAACAAAATTTGGCACGAACACTTTAATAGCATAACTTATGGTAATGTACTCGGTAGCACTTGGTCGGGCTTGGCAATTACTCCCGAAAACGAACTAATTGTAGCAAGCACTTTTAACGATGATGAATTAACTATTGATGATATAACTTTAATTAATGCAACGACACTTTTTGGTGCATACACACCATTTTTTGTGAAATTTAATCAAGCTGGTGAAGCTATTTGGGCAGAAACAACTGTAAATAATTATCATGCAGGAGCAGTTGCTGTTGAAATAGATGTAAACGGCGACCTTCTTGTTGCAGGAAATCATTTACTTAATTCAATATTTTTTGATGCCCATGAACAGACAAACAGTGGACAATGGGACGGATTTGTTGCAAAAAAAACAGGAATACCTGTAACAGAAACTTATTCGGTAACTTTTAATGTAACTGATGATTTAGAACCAGAAATAACTTTGACAGGCTACGGAACACAAACTGCAACTAATGGAACAACATTTTTTACAGATGTTACAGAAACACCAGATCCAGGAATTGAATTTACTGCCGAATTAGCTAACTACGAAACTTATGTTGATAATGTTATTGTTGATGGAGACAAAATTGTAAACATTACATTAGTTCCTATTACAACCACATATTCGGTAACTTTTAATATAACTGATGATTTAGAACCAGAAATAACTTTGACAGGCTACGGAACACAAACCGCAACTGACGGAACAACAATTTTTACAGATGTTGCAGAAACTCCAAATCCAGGAATTGAATTTACTGCCGAATTAGCTAACTACGAAACTTATGTTGATAATGTTATTGTTGATGGAAACGAAATAGTAAATATTACTTTAACACTTGTTGATATTCAAGATATTCAAAACAATAATATTAATATTTATCCAAACCCATCAAACGGAATTTTTACTGTAACAAACCCACAAGGTTTTAAAAACCTTATGGGTTTAGAAATAACCGACATTACTGGAAAAATAATATTCAGTAAAGACGTTGCATCCAACGTCTCTACAAAAATTGACATTTCAAATCAACCAGCAGGCATTTATTTCATAAAAATAAATACAGAAACTGGAATTTACACTAAAAAATTAATTATTCAATAATCTTTTCTTGACCTTCAAGCGTTCCGATAGGAACCTTGAAGCGTCATAAAATTAATTAAAATAAAATGAAAAAAATATTTATAACATTAGCAGTATTTTTAACAGCATTTTGCGTAAATGCACAAGACTGGACAACAGTTGGAGAAGCAGGATTTTCAGAAGATGCCTTGCAGTGGGGAGGCAGAAAATCAGTAGAACTTACAGTTAACTCTATTGATGAAGTTTATGTTGCATATATCTGCGACAATGAAACAGATAAAGCAGTAAGAGTAAAAAAATTTAACGGAGAAAATTGGGTATTAGTTGGTAATCCAATAGATTTTTATGACAATAATTATCACTTTAATGTAAATATTGAAACCCTTCCAAATGATGATATTTATGTTGCCTTTGCTGCATATGACGGAACTGAAAAACGTCAAGTAATTTATAAGTTTAACGAAACTATTTGGGAAGAAATAGGAAATTTTAAATTAACAGAAGGTGCACAAATTGATTCAGATAGTTTTATTGACGGAGACGGAAATTATTGTATCTATTTTTACGAGTCGGCTGTAGGATATGTTGTAAAAAGATATTCCGGTTCTGACTGGGAAACTATCGGAAGCACTCCTGTTGTCCCACTCGGTTACCATCCCGGACAAGTTTGTTTTGATATTGACAACAACGGAAACATTTGGATGTCGTGCTATGGCGGAGGATTGGGTACAGGATTAGGACTTAGTGTCTATACGTTTGACGGAACAAGTTGGACGTTACATACCGGATATATTTCTTCTGGCGAAGGCTCTGCTACTTCAATAATAATAGCCGATGACAACACACCTTATGTTGCTCATATAGAATATTTAGAACTTACTCCCGAACTTTTTAAATATACTGGAACAGAATGGGTATTAGAACATAATAACGGAGGAGGTATAGGAGAAAGTGAAACAGCTCTTGCGAAAGACAGTTACGGAAATATTTTTCATTTATCCGAAGGCATTGTAGGTAAATTATCTGTAAACACAGGAAGCTGGGAAAGTTTAACAGATATTCCGGCAACAGGATTATACGCTCCCATGGTTGGTGATAACGCAGGAACTGTTTATGTCGCTTTTCAAGATGTAGATAATTCAAATAAACTAACCGTTTACAAACATACCGAAAACAAAACCGTAACATTCAATATAGCAGACGGTCTTGCACCAGAAATTACTCTAACAGGCTACGGAACACAAACAGCAACCAACGGCTCAACCACATTTGAAAATGTTGCAATAACTTCTTATCCAGGTATTGCTTATACAGTAGAACTTGCTAATTATGAAACTATTACTGGTAATATTATTGTTGATAATGATGAAGTTATTGACCTTACTTTAATATCAACTGATATTCAAGATATTCAAAACAATAATATTAATATTTATCCAAATCCATCAAACGGAACATTTACAATTACGAATTACGAATTACAAATTACGAATATAGAAATTATTGATATTACAGGAAAAACTATTTATAACCAACAATTCGTAATTCGTAATTCACAATTCGTAATTAATAAAGCAGGAATTTATTTCATTAAAATTAATACAGAAACTGGTATTTATACTGAAAAATTAATAATTCAATAGTCTAAACCATGATTTACTTGATTAAAAGATTAACATGATTAAAGAAAATCAAGAAAATCCAAAAATCAAGAAAATCATGGTCAAGACAACTAATTTCTAATTCAATAGTATAAACCATGATTTACTTGATTAAAAGATTAACATGATTAAAAAAATCAAGAAAATCCAAAAATCAAGAAAATCATGGTAAAGACAACTAATTTCAATAAATCATGAAAAAATCATTTTATTTATTTCTATTTTTATTGTCGTTTTCACTAATGGCAAATGCACAAACACCAGTAAGTAATTATGTTTTTTCGCAAAACACAGAAGGAACTTACACCGAAATTAGCGGAGGAACGATACACGGAGACGAAGAAAATAATGACGAAAGTTTTAATGATGTTAATCTTGGATTTACATTCAATTTTAACGAAACAGATTTTACGCAAGTTAGTATCCAGACAAACGGATATATTGCAATGGGAGCAACTGTTACAAATTATGAATATCCATTTACACAGTCAAGTGGTTCAAATAATATTATAGCCGCTTGTGCAGGAAGGTTACGAGCACAAACAGGCTCGGAACTAATGAGCATAGTAGAAGGCACAGTTCCAAACAGAATATTTATAGTGCAGTGGAAAAATTATAAATATCAGCGTTATGTAAATTCTGAGTTTAACTTTGATAATTCTGTAAATTTTCAGTTAAAATTATACGAAGGCTCCAATAAAATTGAATTTGCTTACGGCGATTTTATTTTTGAAGAAGAATTTGGAAGCGAAGCATATTTTTGGCAAATTTCGTATTATCAAGTTGGTTTACGTGGCGACTCAGAAAACGACCTAATTAGCAGATATAATTCAATTTTTGAAGACCCTTTATATTACGACTGGAATATGACAAAAAATAGTATTGATTCAAGAACTTGTCATGCCGGACCAAGTAAAAAACCTTACGAAGGACTAACTTTTTATTACGAAGAACCTTATGCCTTAGACATTGGAATTTCTGAAATTACAAGTCCTGAAACAATTTTATCAACAGAAGGCGAGCAACAGGTTAATGTTAATCTTACTAATCATGGAACAACTACAATTACTTCTGCCACAATAAAATGGAACGTTAATGATGGAAGTATTCAAACTTATAACTGGACAGGCTCGCTTGCACCGGGAGCAACAGACGCAAATATAAATTTGGGAAACTGGGACTTCTCCAGCGAAAATCATTTTATTATAGAAGCATGGACAGAAAACCCAAACAGTTCAGATGATAACAATGAGTATAATGACATTTGTAAATCATATCACGTCCTAAATCAATATTGCACACCAACAGTTGATGATTGGGATTTTTATTTAAGAGGAATTGTTATCGGAAACATGTATCATTTAGATATTATTGATTACGACCCACTTTATGAGCATATTGATTTTTCTTCTCATTTTAATACAAGTTATATGCCTGGGGCAGATGTTGATTTTTATATTAAAACAAATAGTACAGGCTATTGTGGTTTATGGTTAGATTATAATGATGATAACGATTTTGATGATGTTGATGAATTTCTTGGAAATTTTGTTGTTGAAGATAACAATATATTATCCGGAACATTTACTCTTCTCGAAAACGCTACCGAAGGAATGCACAAAATACGCATTAAATTTTCTTGGGATACTCCAGCACAAGCAGATAATTCTTGTGCAGGTGTTCAAGGTGCTTCGTTTGATTATGGAATAAATATTTACAATCCTACAACTCCACCGCCATGTGTTTCAAATCTAACTCCTGTAAATGAAGCAACAGATATTCCACTAAATGCTTCTTTAACTTGGGAGAGCCAAGATGCAACAAATTTTGATGTTTACTTTGGAACAGATACTGAACCACCTTTTGTTGGAAATACAATAGAAAATAGCTATCCGGCAGGAAATTTAGACCCTTTAACAACTTATTATTGGAAAATAATTGCAAAAAATGATATTGGTTCGGCAACCGATTGTGAAACTTGGAGTTTTCTTACAGGAATAGAATCAGGATACTGCGAGCCAATTAGCAATTGTATGGAATGGGGAGATAACATTGAAGATTTTTCAATTAATAATTTTGAGCATCTTGCAACAGGTTGCACACAAGACGTTGGTTACGAAGACTATACTTCTATGGATTTTAATTTGGAACAAGCACATAATTTTGAATTTACTGTTACAACAAGCAATGGAGACAGAAGTTACGTAGCTATTTGGATAGATTATGACCACGATGGTGAATTTAATAATACCAATGAATTTATCTATGTTTCCACAGATAAAATACCGCTTTCATTTACCGATGAGCTTTCAATAGACAATTCAGCACAACTTGGCGAACACCGTTTTAGAATCAGACTCAGAGCAAACGACCCACTTACTGCCGATGATGCTTGCACAGAATATACTTGGGGCGAAACTCACGATTATACCGTAAATATTCAAGAAAATACAAACATTGATGATATTTCTGAAAAATTTAATATTTATCCAAATCCATCAAACGGAATATTTACTATAGAAAACAAAAACCCACAAGGTTTTAAAAACCTTGTGGGTTTAGAAATAACCGACATTACTGGAAAAACAATTTACAGTAGAGACGTTGCATGCAACGTCTCTACAAAAATTGACATTTCAAATCAACCAAAAGGAATTTATTTCATTAAAATTAATACGGAAACAGGTATTTATACCGAAAAATTAATAATTCAATAACTAAACTATGAAAAAAATATTAATCCTATTTATAGCATTTATCATTGTATTTTCAAGTTCTGCACAACAAACTAATTGGAACTTGTCAATTGGTGGTAATCAACAACGAAATGGTTTGTCTGAAAATTTAGGACCAAACAACAACAGTCCTACATTATTATGGTCGGGTGGCGAAGAAACAGATATAAGCTCGGCTCCTGTTATTGATGGCGACAAATTAATTGTGAGCAGAAGATTACTTTCAAATCCAGATTACGAATCATGGATAGTTTGTTATAATCTTTACAATGGAGCGGAATTGTGGAAAATAAATCTACCAACCAATGCAGGAGACGATTCGTATGGAAAAGTATCTGCCGTAAAAGATGGAATTGTTTACGCTACACGTGCATGGGGATTTGATGCTCCTGCTAAATTAATTGCCATTGATATAAATACAGGCAATGTATTATGGCAATCAAATGATAATGTAACTGAATACCCAACAGAAACTATCAATTTTAACAGCGAAGGAGATATTATTGCGGGTAATTTTGACAAAGTTTTATGTATTGACAAAACAAACGGAACAACAAAATGGGAAATAGAAAGAGATGACGCATGGGCTTTTGATGGAACTTCTATTTGTATTTACAACGATAAAGGATATTACTGGCGAATGGAAACAAACACCGATGAAGTAACTGTTGGAGTTTGTAATATATTAAATGGTGAATATTTATATGCAAGTCCAGTAGTTTCAGATGGAGCACCGCAAACACAACAAAACTCGTTAATGTTGGGAGCAGACGGAACAGTATATGCCACAAGATGTCAAGATGACCAATCGGTAGATTTTATAATTTCTTTTACTGATAATGGAACAGAACTTATCGAAAACTGGAGGTATCCTATTGGAATGGTTGTTTACGGCAACCATGGAGTTGGACCAGATAACTCTGTATATACTTTTTCGAGAGAAAGAAAAATGATACGTATAAATGCAGAAACAGGAGAGTTAATGAACACAACTTCTATAACTTTTGGAGACGAAACACTTGCCGTATTACCTTGTATTGCAATTGGTTTAGATGGAATTATTTACATGACTATAAATGATTTTCCTAATAACGAATTTTTTATACTATCACCTGAATTAGATATTATTTATAACGAAACAATAGACGGAGTTGATGGAATTGCACTTGGCGAAGAAGCTCTCGCCGTAACAGCATCAGGAACAGACATTAGAGTTTACGAAGGACGACAAATAACAGAGATTCAAAGTATCAATAATAATATTCAGATTTACCCAAACCCTTCAAACGGTATTTTTACTGTAACAAACCCACAAGGTTTTAAAAACCTTGTGGGTTTAGAAATAACCGACATTACAGGGAAAATTGTTTTTTATTCAAAAATTCAAAACTTCTCAAATTCAAAAATTGATATTTCAAATCAACCAGCAGGCATTTATTTTATTACAATTAAAACAGAAGTAGGAATTTATACTAAAAAATTAGTGCTTTATTAAGCTAATACTAAACCGCTATCAAGATACTGAATATAAAAAATTTCGGTGTTTTTCACAGGTGTCAATTTCAAAAGTAACGCCGAAATTGACACCCGTAAAAAACGCCAAAATAATCTATTCCCCCCTGAATAAGCAGGTTTTGTTCAATAAAAACCTTTTGAACTGTATCCATAATATAAAAACTATCCACTACGAACTATGAATTTATTCTAAATAAAACTCGTTCAAGGGTTTCAATTTTTACATTTAATTTTAGCCTACCTTTTAGCGAGTAAGAAATATGTCCTCGTTCTTCTGAAACTATAACAGCAAGAGCATCAGTATTTTCAGTAATTCCAATTGCTGCTCTGTGTCGTAAACCTACTTCTTTTGGGAGGTCTGTTCTGTTAGTAATTGGCAGGATACAACCAGCTGCAACTATCTGATTTTCTACAATTACAACTGCTCCATCATGCAAAGGAGAGTTTTTAAAGAAAATAGTTTTCAATAACTGCGAAGTTATTTTAGCATTAACTAATTCTCCTGACTCTACAACTGTCTTTAAATCAGATTTATCTGGAAAAACAATTAATGCTCCTGTTTTAGTTTTCTGCATTGATTTACAAGCAGTTAGTATTGGTTTTAATTCTAATTTTGTCTCTGTTTTTTTTATAAAAATAGAAAAAATATATTCCAGCGAAAAATCTGCGTTAGAGTATTTATTCACAAAAAGTAATAAGAATTTTCTTACCTCCTGCTGGAAAACAATAAGAATAGCAACTACACCAACTCCCATAATATGCCCTAAAATACTGCTCAAAAGCTCCATGTGTAGAGCTTTAACAATTAACCAAATAATATATACCGTAAATATTACTGCAAAAATATTTATTGCCGAAGTGCCTCGTATTATCATATAAAACTGATAAAGCAAGTATGCTACAATAAAAATATCTATAAAATCTATTATGCCAAAATCTAAAAACGTCATGCTTGTGTGAATAAAAATACAATGTAAATATAAATAAAATACAACAAAAAAAGAATAACTTCATTATTCTTTCTTTCTTTTTTAATCTTTGCACTTGTATTCGTTCATGCTTTTCAATTGTTAAATACTTATTTTCAATAAATTACCTTCTGTTTTCACAATTCATATTTATATTAGTTTTAACAATAAAAAATGCCTATCTCTTTTTATGGAGAAGGCATCTTTTTTTATTTTATAGTTAAGGGCACTCCTATAAACCCAAAGTGCCTAACGGCATGTTATACAAAATTATTAAAACACTCATTTACAGGAGTAAACTCAAACTTTAATAATTTTGAAAGCCTTGATTTTTGAGTTTTTAGGATGTTATCTGTTGTAACAGACCAAGTTGAACCACCATCTGTTGTAGCCCAAAGCCCGCCTGCTGGTGCTCCTACCCAAAAAATATCGGTGTTAGTAGGGTGAAAGGCAACTGTGTTAATTCTTCCTATTCCTGCATAACCTCCATTTGATGAGCTTGCTCCTAAGCTTGTCCAGTCTCCGTTATCACTCCTATAATTGCCATTTTCGGAAATATGTTTTTTATATTGCAAACCTGCATTTGTAGTTGGAAATTCGCCCGTTGCAGGATTTACTCTGTATTGCCAAAAGTTTTCCCAACGTTTAAATTGTTTCCAACCGTAGGCTTTTTGTTCTTTTCCTTGTGTATCAATAAATCTACCATTTTGTATATCAACTCCTTCCCAGTAATTATCAAAAGCATTTTGATAATCAAAAAAAGTTAGTTCTGACTTTGGTTTGCCTTCCGGCAAATTCTGTAACCATGGTTGCGAGAAAGATAAGCTCGAAAATAATAGGCTAATAAGCCCAATAATAAGTGTTTTTTTCATTGTAATTTAAAATTTGTTGTGAGTATTGAACTGAGTAATTAAATAATGAATAATTAATAATGAACAATGAATAATTTTACAAATGCCTGAGAGACAATGTTATACAAAACATAGAAGTGTTGCTTTTAGTTTGTTCAAATACTTATGACAATGGTTCGTGCAATTTTTATAAAAGATTAATTATCAGCATATTGAAAATACATACTCGTTTTTGTTAAGTGTCTTAATCCTGAAATCGTTGTTCTTTTTTGCATAATATTATTCAAAACTTTTCCAGCTTGTCTTGCTTAGGTGTAAGCAAAATTATTCATTGTTCATTATTAATTATTCATTATTTACATATTAGTTAGGTTCACTTTTTTTTAAAAGTTGCAAAAATAAAAAAAATATTTACATAAGAATTATATCTTATGAATTTAGAAATAAGTCTAAAAGAGTTATTATAAATAGGGTGTTTAGTTTTTACTATTTAGTTTTTAATTAGTTCTTGTCTTGTTATCAGCATATTATAATTTTATAAAGTAGCAAATATAAAAAAGAATGGAAGGAAAAATAATAATAAATAAAATAAAATTTTGTTTATTTTGTTTTCTTATTAATTTTGAGTCCGCTCATAGAAGTTAATTTTAGCAAAAATACACTTCGGAGTGGACTCAAAGTTACCTTTTTTTATGCCATCAAAATTTTAATTTTAAAATAAAAACCATCTAATGAAAAAAACAACCGTTTTAATTATCAGCTTTTTTTTAGTAATGCCAATTTTCGCAAATAATATTTCTATTGAAATAGCTCGCACTATTGCAAAAAATTTCTACTACGAAAAAACAAATATCAAACAAAATCAAATCAATTTTGAAGAAGAAACAATTTCATTAAATAATATTGCAAGCTATTATATTTTTAATATTGAAAATGATAATGGATTTGTAATAATCTCAGCAGAAGACAACTACGAACCAATACTTGCTTATTCTTTAAATAATTCTTTCGAAACAGAAAATCAGCCAGAAAACGTAAAATATTGGCTACAAATAATTTCTGACAAAATTACATACATAATCCAAAATGATGTAGAAGCTTCTGAAAAAACACAAAATTTATGGATAAAATATAATCTGCCTCCAAATGAATTTCATAAAAATATTTATAAAAGCATTGTTGTAGAATCACTTACAAATCAGATAAGATGGAATCAAGGGAACGGCTGGAATGCTCTTTGCCCCGAAGACGATGCAGGACCAGGTGGACACGTATATGCGGGGTGCGTAGCAACTGCAATGGGAATTGTTATGAAATATTGGAATTATCCAATACAAGGTTCTGGTTCTTACGGATATACACCAAGTGGATATGACTATCAATTTGCCGATTACGAAAATACAACATATTTTTGGTCATACATGGAAGACAACCGCCCAAATTATTATAGTGCATTATTGCAATATCATCTTGGTATTTCGGTAGATATGATGTATTCGCCAGGAGGTTCGGGAGCATACTCACATGACGTGCCTTACGCCCTTGAAAATTATTTTGGTTATAGTTCAAATATTGAATTTATAGAAAGATATGATTACAACGACTCCGAGTGGATAACAATTCTTCAAAACCAATTAGACCAAGCTAAACCAATGTATTACAGCGGTTGTAGCAATACTGGTTGCCACGCATTTGTTTGCGATGGTTACGATACTGATAATTATTTTCATTTTAATTTTGGTTGGGGAGGCTCAAATAATGGATTCTATCTGCTTGATAATGTAGGAGGTTACAGTCAGTGGAATGGAGTTGTTAGAAATATTGAACCTCCAATTGAATATTTACAACCAGTAGCAAATCTAAACGCAAACTTAGATTTTGATACCGAAAATACCGTAAATATAGAATGGGAAACATCTAAAAATAAGAGTATAACTTCTTATA
Source organism: Bacteroidales bacterium (assembly GCA_029932195.1). Lineage (GTDB taxonomy): Bacteria > Bacteroidota > Bacteroidia > Bacteroidales > JAOZQN01 > JAOZQN01. The sequence goes on from JAOZQN010000061.1 coordinate 14,254, forward strand.
CATTGTATAGAAATGAAGAAATAATTGCAGAAAATATCTCAACTTCCTCTTCCACTTTTGTTGATACTGATGTTTCAGATGGCGATTATTTTTATGGAGTTAGAGCAATTTATTCCGATGGGCAAACAATTTGTGCTTCTGATTTTCTTACAGTTAAAAATAATTTTAAGATAATAATTCAAGTCCGAAAAAATAATAATTATATTTTTCATTCTCCATTTCCAACAGTAAATTTTAATGGCGAAACAAAAACTGTAAATTTTATTGGCGAAGCAACATTTGAGAATGTCTCACTTGGTGAAAATAAAAATATAACAATTACCCACGAAGATTATGAGCCAATAAGTGATTTCATTAATGTAAATTCTGATAAAAAAATTATCTTCTTTTTTGATGATTATACTAATATTGAAACCACTCAACAAGAATACTCAATATATCCAAACCCTTTAAATAATGGAATTTTGAATATTGAAGGGGTAGCAGAAAATTCGCAAATTTTAATTTATAATATTACGGGTAAGGTGGTGTATCAAAATGTTTTACATCTTAATAAAATAAATATTTCTAACCTTCAAAAAGGTATTTATTTATTAAAAATAAAAGATGGTGATATAAATTTATCTGAGAAGATTATTATTCAATAACTATAGTAGCATTTCATTAGAGGGCACTCCTAAAAACCCAAATCTCTGCGTTACTCAAAATGTTTAAAACTCTCATTTACAACAGTAAACTCAAATCTTAAATATTTTGAAAGCCTTGATATTTGAGTTTTTAGGAGTGCCCTAGAATTTTAGGATATCCACATAAAGTTTGATAAGGCTAATTATCAACACATTGCACCTGTTAGGTGTTTTCACCTGACAGCAAGTAGGGTGATCGTAAAAAAACAAATCTCTGCGTTATTCAGAATATTTAAAATCCTCATTTACAACAGTAAACTCAATCTTAAATGTTTTAAAAGCTCTGATATTTAGGTTGTTATGGGTGCTAGATAAGAAACGGCAAGTAAAAACACCTACCGAGTGCAGTAAGTTGTCCAACTTTATGTGTGTAGCAAAAAAATAAACCTATAAATTAAAAATTTAATAAAATATTGTTTTTATTATAAAAAAAAATACTAAATTTGTAACTGGAATCCAAACTCTTAAAAAAACTTGTTTTACATAATTTAGCACTTAATTTTATTTAAAAACTATAAGATGTACAATAAAACAATAATAACCATTACAGTTCTTTTTATTACACTTCCATTTTTTTCTTTTGCTCAAAAAGATACTACGGATATATATAGCTATTCCTTAAAAGATTTAGCCGAAACATATATTTCTACTGGTTCGGTAGAAGAAGCTCCTGTAAATATTGCTCCCTCAAATATTACAATTATTACAAAACAAATGATTGACGAACGAGGATACCAAACTCTTGTAGATATTTGCCAAGATATTCCTGGTTTCGATTTTATGATGTATAACGACGGAGGAGGAGAATATCCTGGTTATAGCAAAAACAGAGGACTTGGAGAGATTGGAAACCCCGAAATTTTAATAATGATTGATGGTATTGTGCAAAATAACATAAGTTTTAACTGGTCGCTTTTGTGGACATACGAAAATATGCTTATTGATGTTTTGAAAATAGAAATAATACAAGGTCCTGGCTCTGTAATGTATGGTGCACAAGCATTTACAGGTGTAATTAATATTATTACTAATAAAAAAACTTGAAGGAGTAGAAGCTATTTCGTCCTACGGTTCTTACAATACTTTGAGAAATGACATTTTTTTGAGAACAAAAATTAAAAACGGCATAAATCTTTCTGTTGCCTTTCATAAATATCATAGCAATGGAGATAATGGGCTAAATAGATATGACCCTGGCGAATATTTTAGAAATAATTTATACCCAGACACTATTATTTCGGATTACAATAACAATGGAGAATATGTGGAAAATACTCCAAATCCTTTGGCAGGAAAATATATTCCAAATGGCTTTAACACAAGCAATAATAGTTATGCACTAAGAGCTATTATATCTCGTAAAAATACTGAACTTGGTTTTTCAATATTCGATTTCAGTAGAGGAAATTCCTCTGCTATTACTCCCTACGAATATAATCTTACAGACAAATCATGTGCAAGTAATTACAAATCATATTATACTTATCTGAAAAATAATTCAAAAATTAACTCATCATTAAGTCTTAGCTCCGAACTTGTTTTAAGAGCAACAAATATTCTGCCTGTTTCTGGCTTCAAATATTTATACCGGTATCCTGGATTAGTGAAAAATTATAAATCTTATTCTAATCAAGTATATTTAGAAGAAAAACTTTTATACAAACCAAACTCTAAATCCTCATTTTATTTGGGATTAAAAGGTGTATATAATCAAAAAAGTGATAGAATTATTTCGTTGGGCAATCATGGCAGTTCAAGCACAAGCACAAGCTCTTCTTGGATAGAAGCAAATGAAGGAATGGGATTAAATAGAATTAAAGAATATTCGCAATTTATAGAGAAAGAGTTTGCATCTTATGCTTTATGGGATAATAAATGGTCTAAGTATTTTAACACATCAATAGGAATACGATACGATTATAACTCATATTTTGGGAATATACTAAATCCACGTCTTGCAATTATGTATGCCCCAAAACAAGAAATAGGAATTAAGTTTCTTTACGGCACAGCATTTAGACAGGCAGGAATTTTTGAATTATACAATGAATTTAGAGGAAATCCAAATCTTATTTCAGAAAGGATAAGAACGAGAGAACTTGAAGTTAATAATTTACTTTTTGGAAATAGAATTTCGCTAAAAACAAATATTTTTCATTCTATAATAAATAACAATATAGGAAAAGTTCCAGATAGTACCATGCTTGCAGGAGAGCGTTACGAAAATCTTACAAGACTTGATATTACAGGAATATCTCTGTTTTTTTTAAGTCAATTAC
>JAOZQN010000553.1:0-1208 GCA_029932195.1 Bacteroidales bacterium
GTAAAATTTAGAGTAATTTCTAACTTTTTGATACAGTTCGTAATTACTCCTCCTCTACTTTTCAATGTGAGCCCAGATATAGATCTTTAAAAAGTCCAAACAAAGTTTTCTATTTATAAAAACCAATTAATCTAAGAAATTATGAAAAAAACAAATCTAATAATTGCAATAATATTTGTAGGTTTTGTTGCTAATGCACAAATAACTTTAAATTACGAAACTCACGCTCTTCAAGCAAATTACGAGCATACTACACAATTTGTGGAAAATACAGAAGCAGGTGAAGCGGGTGAAAATCAGATTTGGGATTTTTCCAATTTTGAATGTGGGCAAGAAAAATCAAGCGAAATAATTTCGGAAAATGATGTGCCAGAACATCTGCAAAATTTCACAAATATAACTATTACTGATGGCGACAACTATTTTTATTTTGATGTTGATGAATATGGAATTGATTATTACGGACTTATAACTCCAAATGCTGTAATTAATTATAATGAGCCAATAGAAAAAATGAATTATCCGTTCACTTATGGAGACCAAACCGAAGGCGAATTTACAGGAACAGGACTTTACTACGGACGAGTAGAAACTGATATTTACGGCACATACTCTATTGAAGCAGACGGTTATGGAACTATAGTTTTGCCAGGAGACGTAACTCTTAGCAATGTTTTGAGAGTAAAAACTATAAATAATACTTTTGAAATTTCGTGCAAAACAACAGAAACTCAAAATGTTAAATATCTTTGGTTCTCAGCTGATTACAGATACCCAATTATGGTTGTTACCGAAAATACGAAAATTGAAAATGGCGAAATAACAGTTACAAAAACTGGTTACTACAACGAGAGAGCATTCCAAACAGGTGTGGAACAGACAAATAAGCAACTTGCTAATTATTCAATAACTGTTTATCCTAACCCGTTTACTGAATTTGTAAATATAAACTATGATTTACCTCAGAAAACAAAAGTAAATATTGAAGTTTTTGATATTTCGGGAGCAAAAGTAGCTACAATTGTAGAGAATCAAGAACAAAAAGGTTCTCAAACACAAACTTTTACACCAAATTTAGCCGTAGGAACTTATTTTATCAAAATGAATTTAGGAAATGAAATTATATTTAAAAAAATAGTTTTGGTGAATTAGTGAAAATATTGTTATATTGTTATATTGCTAAATTGTTTTATTGTTGCTTAATTATT
>JAOZQN010000553.1:1308-4073 GCA_029932195.1 Bacteroidales bacterium
TAACAATATAGCAATTTAACAATATAGCAATTTAACAATATAGCAATTTAACAATATAGCAATTTAACAATTTAGCAATATAGCAATATAACAATATAGCAATATAACAATTTAACAATATAACAATTTAACAATATAACAATATAACAATTTAACAATATAACAATTTAACAATATAACAATTTAACAATACAACAATAATTATAAACCATAAACTTTCCCTTGCCAAGTATTTCGTTCTTTTAAACGTTTTTCTATTTTGTGGACTACCTCAAAATTTTTCAGTCCGCCCCAGTTTGGAGCAATTAGCATGTCTTTTGGCGATTCGCTTGTGAACCGCTCAATCATTATTTGGGGATTTAATAATTCTAAAAAATCTACCATCAAATCAATATATTTTTCGGAAGTAAAAAGGTCAAAACTTTCGGGATTTTCTGCGTATTGGCGAGCCATTTTTGTGCCTTTAATTATCTGTAACTGATGTAATTTTAACATCTCAATTGGCAAATTAGAAATTCTTTTGGCATGTTCTAAAATATCCATTTTTGTTTCGCCTGGCAAGCCAATAATTAGATGAGCTCCCGTAGTTATTTTTCGTTTGGCAGTCATTATTATTGCTTCTTTTGCCTGTTCAAAAGTATCCAAACGATTTATTTTTTGCAAAGTCGTATCGTTTGTCGATTCCACCCCATATTCAATTACAATATAATATTTTTCTGCCAATTTTTGAAGATAATCTAACTTTTCTGCATCTACACAATCGGGGCGTGTAGAAATAACAAGACCAACAACTTGTGGGTGACTTAAAGCCTCTTCGTATAATTTTTTTAGTTCTGAAAGCGAAGCATAGGTATTGGTAAATGCCTGAAAGTATGCCAGAAATTTTATTACCTTATATTTTTTCGCAAAAAAAGTAATTCCTTCATTAATCTGTTCTGTTACAGACTTTTTTGCCGAAGTATAAAACGGTTTAAAGGTGTCGTTATTACAATAAGTGCAACCGCCACGTCCTTTTTTACCGTCTCTATTCGGGCAAGAAAAACCAGCATCAACTGCCACTTTTTGAACTCTTTGTGCAAAAATACTTTTTATATGTGCCGAAGCAGAATTATATCTTTTTTCCAATTTTTTTAGTTTTTAGCCCACAAATGTAATTATTTTAACTTATTTTGCAAAAAAGGATTATACTTGCAAAAATAAATAGAAATAGCTATGGTTTAGTATTTCTATGGTATAAAAAAAGTTTTTATACAGAATAGAATTAATTTTAATCAGACTTCGTCAAATTTGACAAAATGACAGACGTGTAACTTGATGATAATGAGCGTTTTAAAACTGGACATTATTATGAATTTAGTGAAATCCTATTTTTTTGACTTTTAACCCTATTTCTGAGAGTTGCAGTCGAGTAAGATTAATAACTATTATTGTATTCAAATCTACAAGGCTTAATTGTGAAAAAATAATTGGACATTCTAAAAAGGCTTTACACCAATCAATAAACACTTGACTATAAAGCGTTTAACTACTGATAATTTGTCTTGTTTTGAAAAAAGCAATGTTTTTATTAACGAAGTCTGTTAATTAGAAATTATCAGAAAAAACGAGTAACTTTGCAACCAGCACAACTCTCAATGATTTGGGCAACATGCTAAATTGCAACAAAATAAATATAAATAAAAAAATAATTAATATCAAACATGAACAATAAAATCAAAATATTTCAAATAGATGCTTTTACAAATAAGATTTTTCATGGTAATCCGGCAGCAGTTTGTGTATTAGACCAATGGATAGATGAAAGTATTATGCAAAAAATCAGTGCTGAAAATAATTTAGCGGAAACAGCTTTTGTTGTAAAGAAAGATAATGATTATGAAATTAAATGGTTTACTCCAACAATTGAGGTTGATTTATGCGGACACGCTACACTGGCAACAGCTTATGTTTTATACAAATATTTCAATTATCAATCAAAAAAAATAAATTTTCATTCGCATATAAGTGGACTATTATCAGTAGAAAAAAATAATGAATATTTAACACTTGATTTTCCAACAGACATTTACGAAAAAGTTAAAATACCACAAGTGTTAATTGAAGCATTTGGAATTACACCACTTGAAGCATTTAAAGGGAAAACAGATTATTTATTGATTTTCTCAACCCAAAAAGAAATAGAAGAGTTTCATCCAAATTTGAATTTAATTAAAAAAGTAGGTGGGCGTGGAGTAATTGTTTCAGCACCAGGATATAAAACAGATTTTGTTTCAAGATTTTTTGCACCACAAGCAGGTATTAATGAAGACCCCGTAACAGGTTCGGCACACACAACATTGATACCTGTTTGGAGTAAAAAACTTGGTAAAACAAATCTTACGGCAAAACAATTATCAAAAAGACAGGGCGATTTAATATGTGAATATAAAGGAGATAGAGTTAAAATAACTGGAACAGCTGTTACTTATTTGCAAGGCGAAATAAAAATATGAAAGATAAAACAATAATACGTTTTGCAAAATTAAGCGATTTACCATTCATTATTAACATTTATAATCAAGCAATTAGAACAAAGTGTGCAACAGGTGATACAAATGAGTTTTGTGTCAATGACAAAAAAGTATGGTTTGAAAAATTTGATATTAATAAATATCCTCTTTATATAGCAGAAATTGAAAATAAAGTTGTTGGATATTGCACATTATCACCTTACAGACCTGGACGAAAAGCAATGTCCACGGTTGCAGAAATAAGTTATTATTTAG
>JAOZQN010000062.1 GCA_029932195.1 Bacteroidales bacterium
TATTTTTAACAATTTATAATTAATTGCTGTCCAACTTTAAGTGGGTAGCCGAAATTTACCCTTCATTATCGCAATTAAAAGATGATTTTTATATTATTGGTTCGTCTGCTTTAATATTATTGGAGGTGGATTTAAAAACAACATCAGATATTGATATTATTACATCAAAAAAAGACGCAATATACTTACAATCAATCTGGCAAAAATATATAGTTCCACAAAAAAAATTAGATAATTCAAATATAATTAAGGATTTTGATTCGTCTGTTTTTAATATTTTTAGATTTTCATTAATGAATGTTGAAATTATGGCAGACCTTGTTTTTTGTAGAAATGAGCAAAAATATCCTGTCAAAATCAGTGAGTTTGTAGAAATTCACAACAATAATTATCAAATAAAAGTGCCTTCGTTAGAAGGACAAAAGAGGCTTTTAAAGTTTCATGCACGTAAAAAAGACTTAGAACGGTTGGAATTGATTGAAAATAAAAACTTGTGAAAACTTGAAATAGTTTACACAGCACGGCACCCGAACGAAACTATAAAGCTACGAATAACTAATTATAAATAAGATAATTATGAAAATACTACACAAAGAGCAAAAAGAAAAAATATACAAAAATATTTTGACAATAAACGATAAGGAATTACTTAACGATTTACAATATATTATTTTAGAAAATATTTCAAAAAATAAAAAAGAAGAAATTGAAGAACCCAAAACTTTTGAAGAATGGAATAAACAATTTATTGACAACTTGGATTTAGATACTTTTATTCCAGAATATGGAACAACTTTAAGAGAATTTCGCAGAGGAATTTACGACGCAGAAATGAGCGACGACAGCGAAATGAGTTTTGATGAATTTAAGGAAAGTATAAAATCATGGTAAAGAAACGAAAAGTTATAATCAAAAAATCATTTGATATACAAGGTCGTGAAATTGCTAATTATATACGTAAAAACTCACAGCAAAATGCTCAAAAACTTATTAATCAGGTAGATATAACTACAGGTGTAATAGAAGATAGTCCAAAAGCATTTCCGCCAGAACCATATTTAGAAACAAAAAGTAATTTGTATCGTTTTGCATTGGTTATGAAAAGTTGGAAAATTATTTATAAAATAACAAACGAATTATTAATTTTTCTTGGGATAATTCACACAGCACGGCACCCAAACGAAATAAAAAAGCTACGCACAAATAATTATAAAGAATTTATATAAATGAAAACTGAGTTTGAATGGGACGAAAATAAAAATAAGTCAAAAAAAAAAAAGCACAATATTGATTTTAATGATGCAAAAGAAGTATTCAGCGATAAAAAACGGACTAATTCAAAAGACAACCGTCAAGATTATGGCGAAAAACGTTGGATTACTATTGGAAAAATGTATAAAGCTGTGGTTGTAGTTGTTTATACAATTCGTAAAGCTACACGAATAATTTCAGCACGAATGGCAAATAAAAATGAGCGAAAAAAATATAACGAGAATAAAAATTTATAGATATGAAAAAAAATAAAATCTCTGTAAAAGAAGCTATTAGCTTTATAAAAAACAATAATTTTAATGAAAATTTAGAAATAGATTTTGCAAATACACAAATTGATGTGTTTGATGCTATCTTATTGGGCAAAAATGGAGTTGATGTTCCAGAGGCATTAATAGAATATGATGATGATAAAATAGATTACTCTGATATTCCTGCAATTACAGAAAAAGATATTGAAAGTGGTAAAATTAATTGGACTATAAAAACCGAAATTGCATTAGAAAAAGAAATTACTGATTGGATAAAAAAAGAAAATATCAATGTTGGAGAATTTGCAACAAAATTAATTCGTAATTTTTATGATGGAATAAAATCATTACCAAAAAATGCAGCATTGTAATTTAAAATAAAAAGTTGAGATAATTCACACAGCACGGCACCCAAACGAAATAAGAAAACTACGCACAACTAATTATAAATAAGATAATTATGAATAAAATTGTAAAATATACATTGGTAATGATAATTCTTTTGCCTGTTATTAAAACATCTAATGCACAGTATGAAGATATTGAAAAACAAAAAGCAAAAATTGTTTGGGAAATATATAAATATTTAATTTGGGAAGACGATTATTATATTCAATCCATTAATGTAGCGGTACTTAATAGCACACCAGAAATGTTTGAAGCATTAGAAAAAAATAAACCAAAATATTGGTATTCTGGAGTAAAAATAAGCTTGGAAAAAATAGAAAACCCACGAGATATAAATCTTCATCACAGACACCATGTCATATATGTAGGAAATGAAAATGAAAATATTGGACAGGCTTATATTAAACAAATTAATGACAAAGCTCAATTGTTTTCAATCGCCTTATTTACAAACAATTGGGATAATGAAAATTCTAAAAAGAAGGTAATGTTTAATCTAAAAACAAAAAACGATGTTGTTTCTTTTGAATATAATCTTAGAAATACAGAAAAAGCAAACTTAAATTTACTCCCAGATTTTTTTAAACTCGGAGGAGAAAATATAAATTCTGTAGAGAATATTAAAAAACTTGAAAGAGAGTTAGCTGAAAAAAGACGTGAAAATGAAGAGTTAAATAAAGAATTAAAAATTAAAGAAAATGAGAAAAACATGCCATTATTAACACTATCATCGCCGATACTGAAGAGAGGCTTTAAATATACAGTTAAAACAGATACTATGCTTTTTGAAGGTGTTATAACAGATGAAAGTGATATAATTTTATGCTTACTAAATGGTAACAAAATAACATTATCTGACAAAGGACAATTCTCTGAGACTATCTTGCTTAATAAAGGTGATAATTTAATTACTTTTAGAATTGTAGATGAATTTGCTAATATAGCAGAAGAGTCTTTTTTAGTTAGTTTAGAACGAGCAGTAAACCCATTAGGTTATAATGAAGAGAATGGTAAAAATATTAAGGGACGTTATTATGCACTAATTATAGGAAATAGTGATTATTCTGACCAAGATATTACAAACTTAGATAATCGTCCAATTGATGATGCCGAAGCACTCAAAGATGTTTTAATCAATCAATATACTTTTGAATCAGAGAATGTTACATTTTTAAAAAATGCGACACGAAGAGATATTATGATGGCTTTTGATAACTTAAGAAAAATAATTGGAGAAGAAGACAACCTTCTTATTTTTTATGCAGGGCATGGTTATTATGAAAACGAAAATGATATGGGTTATTGGTTACCAATAGATTCTGAAAAAGATTTTACAGCAAACTGGATTTATAATGACGTTATAGTTGGTATGATTAAAAGAATAAAAACAAAACATACCTTATTAATTTCAGATGCCTGTTTTAGTGGTTCTATTTTTTCAAGTAGAGAAATTAATACTAGAGATATGGAACAATCTTATGCTAATATGTATAAATTAAATAGTCGTCATGCAATTACAAGTGGAACGCTTAAAACAGTTCCAAATAAAAGTGTCTTTTTTGAATATTTATTAAAAACGTTAAAATCTAATACACAAAAATATACTTCATCGCAAGAAATTTTCAGTAAATTTTCTATAAAAATAGGTAATAAAACAGAGAATGTTCCGCAATGGGGAGACATACCTAATACAGGAGATGAGGGTGGTGATTTTATTTTTATTTTGAGAGATAAAAACTAATAAACAATATAATAATAAAAAAACATATCAGAAAAATCAAAAATGTATAGAATTTAATTATGAATAATAAAATAAAACTTTTTAACGATAAGCGAGTAAGAGTTCATTGGGATAATGAAGTAGAAAAATGGTTTTTTTCTGTAATTGATATAATTGAAATTCTTACAGAGAATAAACGTCCTCGCAAATATTGGAACGATTTAAAGAAAAAATTAAAAGAAGAAGGAAGTGAACTGTCCGAAAAAATCGGACAGTTGAAAATGAAAGCAGCAGATGGCAAAATGAGAATGACAGATGTTGCTGATACAGAGGCTTTATTGAGATTAATACAATCAATTCCTTCGCCAAAAGCTGAGCCATTTAAAGTCTGGTTGGCAAAAATTGGATACGAAAGAATTGAAGAAACCGAAGATCCTGAAAAAGCATTTGAAAGAGCAATGGAAACATATTTAAAAAAAGGTTATTCTGCATCGTGGATAAATCAACGGTTAAAAAGTATTGAAGTTCGTAAAGAACTTACAGATGAATGGCAAGAACGTGGAATAAAAGAAGGACTTGAATTTGCAATTTTAACAAATGAAATTACAAAAGCATGGTCTGGCTTATCTGTAAAAGAATATAAAAACTTGAAAAACCTTAAAAAAGAAAATTTAAGAGATAACATGACTAATTTAGAGTTAATTATAAATATGCTTGCAGAAGCAACAACAACCGAAATATCAAAAGAAAAACAACCAGAGAACTTAAAGGAAAGCAAAAAAATAGCAAATAAAGGTGGTTCAATAGCAGGAAATACGAGAAAAGAAATTGAAAAAGAAACAGGAAAAAGTGTTATAACAGACTTAAATGCTAAAACATTTTTGGAAAATAAAAAACAAATTGAAATTGACAACCCAGAGGACAACTAATTAATAATAAACCATAAAAAACAATACAACAATATAACAATAAAAAAAATATGTTAGAAAATCAAAATTTAATTCAGGAGTGTAAGCTCATCAAACAAGTTATTCAAGATGGTATGAAATGGGTTTCGGATAATGCCGAGTCCGACAAACAAGATGTTACCATTTCTAACTTGAAAACATTTCGTCGTCATGCCAATCGGTTTGAGGCGGCAGTTCCAAAACGTCCTTCAATTGCTATTTTTGGGCAAAGTCAGGTAGGTAAATCCTATCTTGTTTCTAATCTCGCCAAAACGCCAAAAGCATTTTCGCTAATGGTAAAAGTGCCAGATACTGGTGAAAACGTGGATTTTATTGAAAAAATAAATCCCCCTGGAGGTGGAAAAGAGGCGACTGGACTTGTCTCTCGTTTTACAACCGAAGATAATTATCAGGCTGGCTGGCAACCTTACGAACTAAAACTTTTTAGCCAAGCAGATATTGTAAAAATAATTGCAAATGGTTATATGTCAGATATAACGCATTATACTTATGCGATAAATAGAGACGAAATTCAGAAGAAAATAGGAAATTTGGCAGCAACAATGTCGCAGTCCGTAATTCCAGGATTTTCGGAAGACGATGTTTACGATGTAAAAGAATATTTGAACGGTAAATTTAGAGATAATATTTTCATAAGAGACTTAAATACAATCAATTTTTGGGACGATATTGCAAAAGTAATGCCTTATATTGATGCTCAGAGCAGATGGGAAATTTTAGAATTTTTATGGGGACAACAACCATTTTTTACTGAATTATTTAAGAAATTAAGTTCTGGTTTGCAACAGATAAACTTCTTAACATCAGTGAGATGCGAGCTTGCCGCACTAACCCCACAAATGGACACAATCCTCGATGTAGAGCGACTTAGAGAGCTTTACAAAGACGCAGGAAAACCAGAAGTAAAACTTTATGACGGAGGAACTTTTATAACTTCTTTAAACAGAAGTGTTTTAAGTGCTTTAACGGCAGAAGTTGTATTGCCACTTTCCGACGAAACGGCAAACGACCCAGATAGAAAATTTACTAAAGAAGCCGATATTTTGGATTTTCCAGGAGCAAGGTCTCGTCAGCAAATTCCTGAAATTACTTTTGAGGAAAAAGAAAACGACGACAAACTTCTCGTATTTTTACGTGGTAAAGTTGCCTTCCTTTTTGACCGTTATAATATTAATTTTGAGGTAAGCACGCTACTTTTTTGTATGGACGACAAACAACCAGAAGTTGCCGACCTTCCAAAATTTCTTTACGAATGGATAAAAAATTCTCACGGTGGTTCGCCACAAGACCGTGAAAAAAGAGAGCGAAAATTAGAACTTCTCGTCGAAAAAAATGAACTTAAAGATATAATTCCACTTCTCGTAGTATTTACGAAATTTAATATTGAACTTGCAGGAAATCCTACGACAGAAAAACCTGGAGAACTCGGACCTCACAACGCAAAATGGACTGCTCGTGTAGGTGCAAACTTTGCCGACCAAATGGGAATTTCGGTGGGAGACAATTGGATAGATAATTGGAACTCAAGAGGTGCATTTAAAAATTTATTTCCTTTGAGAGATCCAAAATGGTCTAAAGCAATTTACGAAGGTTTTGACACAGAAGGAAAGGAAATTAAAATAAAAGACGATTACGTAGAAAAAATGAAAGACATGCAAAAAGCATGGACAGAGCACAAAGATGTTCGCAGACATTTTCACAATCCACTTGAGGCGTGGCGAGAATCTACCGATTTGAACAAAAGTGGTTTGGATTATATCATAAAATATCTCACACCTACTTGTAATCCAATTATTAAGCACGAACAAATAAAGGGACAAATTGAAGAGTTAAAACATAAACTTTACGACGAACTTAAAACTTTTTATCAAGGTGGATCTATTGAGGAAAAATTGAAAAAAGCAAGAATAAATGCTGCACAAGTTTTCATGAATTTAATGAAAATGCAAAAAGAAAATAATACTTTTGGCAATTTTGTTGATAAATTGGTTGTAAATGACAATCTTTCGTGGAAAATTTATTTTGATTTAATGATGGACAAACAAATTGATACACCTCAGCAAGCGACAAAATCATCGGCAAAAAAAGACAAAACAATTCCACTTGACCTTATTGAAATGCTTAATCAATTTATTGAAATTGAGGAAGGTGAAGATGCAGTAAGTATTATTGGTAAGCTAAAAGAAATGTTTGGCATTGAAGACGAAAACGAATTGAAACAAATATTAGAAGATAGTGGAGTTGATATTCAGGCACTTATGGAAGCACAATCTGGCGAAGGCAAACCGCAAGACGAATTTGATAAAGCATATATTTTTGCAGGTAACTTATTGAGCCGTTGGTTAAAACATATTGAAGAGTTAAAATCTGATGAGGTTTTATTACAACTTGGACTTCGCAAAAATATTGCAGACCTTGTTATTCAGGAACTTAATAAAAATAAAAATAGAGTTAATCTGAAAAAAATTATTGCAGACCAAACTCGTGAACATGTTGAAACGTTCCAACTAACAAGTAATGTGGATATTGTAGCACGAATTTCGGCAAGCATAATTAATAAATTTGTAAATTCTCTTGGGTGGGAATACGTGGGAAGAAGCGAGCGACCAAAAATTAAGAAAAACGACGCTTTACCAATATTTACACATGGAATAGTAAAAGCTCCTGCTAAAAAAGACCTCAAACTTGGAATAGAATTTCCGGGCGAAAAATTCTTTGCAGAATGGGCAACAGGTATCAGAAACTCGTTTGAAGCAAACGTATATTTTGAAGAAGACGTAAAAGACGCAGAACGAGCCGAAGCAGATGCCAAACTTGGAGCAATCCTTAAAAAAGTGAAATAGTTTTTTTTTGATTATTAAATTGTTGTATTATTTTAAAAGTTATTTTTTCAATAATACAACGATTGTTTGTAAAGACGTTGCATGCAACGTCTTTACTTTAGATGTTTAATTTATAAACAATGAAAAATATTCTAAAAAATCTCAATAAAGATGAGTTAATTTTTGATATAATTTTAATTATATTCATTTTTATATCAAGTGTGCTTGTGAAAAACTACACTGATATTTTAATGAACGACACAGCTATGATAATAATAATAGCTGTTTTCTCTTTGACAATATCTTTTCAAACAGGAATAAATTTTGTTAAATTATGGTATGGAACTTCTGCCTTAGAGCAAATAAGAAAAAAAGAGAAGACTATTATTGTAGAAAAAAAAGCAATAAGAGGTAGATTTTTTCTTCTTATAGCATTGTTATTCATTGCATTCGGAATATCATTTGTTACTCAATTTTCATTTATTATGATACTTGATGAAGCAGATATAAAAATGAGTGTGTCAAAAGATATGCTGTATTTTTATCTCTTTTTTGTGCCTCCTATTATAATTATAATCAGTTTTATTGCAGGATTTAAGATAGGAAAGTTAAGACCAAAACGTTCTAAAGGAAAATATTTAATACAATATTTTTTTATAATAATACTGTCAATAGTAATAGTGCAATGGTCAAAATTAGTAGGAAGTGCAATCCCAGGAATAATTGATTTTTTTTACGATATAGAAAATCAAATTATTGTTACTGTCGGTTTGTTGATTTTATCAGGAATTTTACCTTTTAGACTATTATTTACACTTGCTCCCCCTCGCAGAAAAACAAATATTTATTTAGCAATTATATCTATGATAATATTTATTTCTATGTTTATTTTAAGTGCAATGAGTTATATAAGTGGAATATACATAGATAGAAGCGATATTAATACAACTTACAAAATTGTAAATATAGGAGACCAAACTTGGTTTGTCGAAAATTATATTAATCATATATCTGATGGAATTTATTACCCCAAAACAATAGATGAAACTTACTCGCTAAAAGACTCTAAATACGGTTTTTATTACGACTGGAAAAATGCAACAACCGCTTGTCCAGATGGTTATCACTTACCAACCGACGAAGATTGGACAGAGTTAGTTTGCTTTTTAGGAGGCAAAGAACTCGCAATAGAAAAGTTAAAAAGTTCGGAAAATTGGATTTTAAATATGGGAAATAATTTGAGTGGTTTTACTGCTCGCCCTGGTGGATTTTTTAATTATAATTCAGGCAATTTTTTTGGCGAAGGGCAGCACGCACTTTGGTGGACTTCCACGCCTACATCAATTGACAGCACAAATGCTTGGATACGAATTATAGATTTTGAAAATAATAAAATATACAAAGATACAATTCCTGTATCAAATGGACTTTCTGTTCGCTGTTTAAAAGACTGATTTTTAATTATTTAATATGAAAAAATATACAATTTATTTTATTACATTTATGCTTACAATTACATTGTTCTCTTGCAACAATAATAGTGAAAATAAATCAGATACAACAATAAGTAACAAAATTATTGAGACAGATGATTTATATCATAAAAATGAAAGCACTATAATTGACTCTATAAAAACCGAAAAATATACGTTTATAGATAGTCGTGATGAGCATATTTATAATACGGTGAAAATAGGAAATCAAATTTGGTTTGCCGAAAATCTTGCATATTACACAAAATACGGTTGTTGGGCTTATGATAATGACAAAAATAATGTAGAAAAAACGGGATATTTATACAATTGGAAAACTGCAAAAAAAGTTTGCCCAGATGGTTGGCATTTACCCAGCGATGCTGACTGGATTAAGCTATTAGAATTTCTTGGGGATAAAGAGACTAAAACGTTAAAACTTAAAGCTACAAATATTTGGAAAAGACCTCACCCCAAGAATAATAATTCTACTAGTTTTTCAGCCATTCCAAGTGGTTACCGAAAATTAGATGGCACATTCGACGAAATAAATACTACTTGTAATTTTTGGACAACAACAATAGATAAGACAAATGTTTGGGTATATAATATTAATTCGTCGCAATACGCTAAAATACTAAAAGTTAGTCAATCAAAAAAACACGCATATTCTATTCGTTGCATAAAAAACTAAAAAAATAGAGGATACTTCTCAAAATAAAAAATATATAACGACCTTAAAAAATGAGTTCTTGTGCTTGATGGAGAATGGGAGTTATGATACAAAATTACAACTTAAAAGAAGACGATTACAACCAGTTAAGTTAAAGACTTTTTAAAAATCTAAATTGAGCGAAAAATAGAATTGTCTGTCGTGGGTGTAATAACCTTCTACTCCCCATGCCCAATCTAAGCGGAAGAAATAGCCGAAAAGTTTGCTTCTCATTCCCCAACCGTATCCCATTACAAATGGAGGTCTGTCCACGTCTATGGTTACTGTAACAGAGCCGTTTTCAACAATTATTTGGTTGTATGCATTGTCCTCGTCAAATGGAGACAATCCCGACCATGCTGAACCAATATCAAAAAATCCTATTACTTGAAAATTATTGAAAAAATCGGAGCTAAGTGGTCGGTCTGCAAAATATCTAATAATTGGAAATCGGAGTTCGGTGTTACTTAAAGCAAAAGAATTTCCATTTCTTATATTTTGCCTATAGCCTCGCATATTTGTTGCAACTGCTTGATATATATAGTTTTCATTAGGATTAACTTGTACTGTTTCGTCAAAAATAAATTGCTCTTCACCAAGCATTGCCATCATGGAATACCAGTTATCTACACCTCCAAGATAATAAATTAATTTTCCAGAACCAAATGATGTGCTTGTTGCTAAGCGTGTTGCAAAGATTAAATTTCTATGTATTTTTTTATAAAATCTAAAATCTGCTCCCAAAATTCCAATATATTCAAAATCGCCATGTGTTTTTTGGTGAAATTCGCCAAAGACCTTGTAACGCAAACCATCATATAAATTTATACCAAGACTTCTAGTGTTATCATAAATAAACTCTGCTTTTAGACTTGTAAAAACATTGTAATCAATCTCTGAAACAAGTGAGCCCCACTCTTTTGAGAGAAATAAACTTTTATCAAAACGAGTATTTGCTGTTCCTTTTATGGACGTAGTTTGATTAAAAGGATAACGAACAATATACATTAGTTCATTTGTAACCGTCTTTCTTGCAGGAGCATACCATTCTAAACTTTCTCTTTTGTAGCTATTGCGGTGATATACAATTTGTCTGTCGAGTCGCTTGCTTAAATCTTCCACACTCAAAAGATGTTCATAGGAACTTAAATTAAATCCAACTTTAATACCCGCAGTAATTTTATAATCCTCAAAAAGTTCGTTTATATTCATCTTAAAGAACATATTCATTCCTGGATTAAAATAGTAAGGACCTCCCGTAAAAGCCTGATATGATTGATTTAGCATTCCAAAATCTATCTGACTTACAATGTCGTCCATATAAAAAGTTGTTTGATAATATAATGCTTGAGGAAATTGTGCAATTTCTTCGTCGTCTTTTTCAAGCTCTTTTTTATGTTTTAAATAATATAATCTATATATTGTATCTCTCTCTATTTCAAATATATAATTATTTATATCAACCAAAGTGCTGTCAGGATTTTTATAATTTTCGGGAAGGTCAAAATCGAGACTATCAATTTTTTGTTGCTCCAGGATTTCGCCTTCCTTTTTCGCCAACGTTAAACTATCTTTTAAATAAAAAGAATTATCTTGACTTTTACGAAGCACTGTTTTATTATAATTTTTTATTATAGTAGGATTTTTTTCTGTCTCAAAATCACTTAAAAACATATAATACCTACTGTTAACAAAAATTAGTTCTGCTATTTTATTTGTTTTTGTATTAAGGTCGTAAGAAATTACATTTCTTTTATAATTACTTACAGGATAGTTAGTTGTGAAATATTTGTAATGAACAGCAGTATCAATATGACTAATTGTGCTATCGAAAGTTGCAAGATGCCTATTAATTATTCCATTATCATCACTTAAAAATAAATATTTGTTTTTATCTATTTCAATTGCCTGAGTTTCATTCACATACTTGGTGTTTGTAATTCTTGTTAAAACAGGATTTTCATTTTTCAAATCATAAACAAAAAGGTCGTAAAAGTTGGAAGTTTCTGCATGATTTTCGTAATGCCTCTCATTTACAAGCGTATCCGAAATTCTGGTTGAGCTAAAAATAATTTTAGACGAATTTTCAATAAAATGCGGATTTAGGTCGTCGGCAAGGTCGTTGGTAATTTGCTTGAGCGTTCCGCTACCTACGTTGTAAACAAAAATATCTGTATATCCATCTTTTGCAGCAGATAACACTAAAAATCTTCCGTTTTGGGAGTAAGAAAAATCTGTTACTTTTGAAATCCTTAGCAATGTCCTTTTTCTATACTCATCTATTTCTGGAAGATATTGAGTAAAAATAATATCGCCCTTTTCTTCTGTAATAAAACTAACAATAGTCCCCGTAGGATGCCATGCAATCAGCGGATACGAAAAATCTGTTATTTGTTCAAGTTTTTGTCCTTCAACATAAATTTTTTGCTTTTTTTCTGTGTCCAAGTCGTGAATAAAAATTTTGTATTTGCCCATCGTGTTTGTAACAAATGCAACTTGATTTTTCCTCGGGTTAATCTTAACTTGCTGATATACAGTATTTTTATTTACACGTTTTTTAATAATTTTATTACTTGGAAGATTTTTCCCCTCTTCTTGATCTTCGTATCTCATTTTGAAAAAAGCAGACCAGTCTGGTTTCAACTGCCTTATAGACATGCCAGTAACGTAGGAAAATCCACTGTTTGCATTTTTATTTATTCTTGTAAAATATATTATATTTGAAATTGCATCTTCTCCGTAGGTTTGGGCAATATAATACCAAAAAGAATGTCCCATTTTTGCGGCTTCTCTGCCCGTAAGATGATTAAAATTATTGTATTTTCCAGTCATAATACCATCTTTTACAGTATTTTCTATTTCAAAATTCCACTCGTTAGCAGCATATTCAATAAGCCCTTTTTCAAACCATTCGGGAACAGTTATGAGCGTAGAATTTGTTAGCTTGTCTTTAAAAGCACTTCCATAAAGCATTTCCTTTAAAATAACTTCCGAAATAACTTTTTTTATCTGAATTTTAAATTTTTCGTGGTCGCCTTCGTAGTATATAAATATCTTATTATCATTTATTTGTGTTGTTCCTCCTGTATTAAATTCCACATTTTCGCTTTCCAGTCCTATATTACTCTGTTTAAAATCCGTTTGTTTGTTATAGACAAGAAAAATCAGTCTTTTTTGTAATTTGTAGCCAAAAAACTTTTCCATTTCTGGTAAAACCTCTTCGGTATATTCTGCAGTAAATTGGGCTAATTTTCGTCCTCTATCATAAAAATATATATCATAATTATCGTATCTATAATACAACCAATTAAAATTCCTGTATTGAATTCTATTTTTACCAAAAGTCATTTGTAAACCATTGTAAAACTGTGCATTTGCACCCATAGAAACCAATAATAATAGGACTATTGTTAGTATGATATATTTTTTCATGTTTTTTTTAGTAAGTTAGTAGTGGAAGAACTTCGTAGTCCAGTCAAAGGGTGCCTTTAAGTCACCCTTTGACTAAATTGCTAATTATTTTTTTAGAGGAGGCAATTTATCTGTAGCTTTTGCTTCTATTATATTATCGTATCGTATAAAAAATTGTGTAGCATAAATATAATCTCCATCTTTGGGATAAGCACCACAACCAAAATAGACATTGGTTTTATCTAAAATATTTTTCTTATGCCCTTTTGAGTGCATCCATTGGTCTAATAATTTATCGGCAATATCTAAGTAAGTATCATCATCTTCTGCAAAATTATATGCAATATTTTCTCCCCATGCACTTGGAGATTTTATTCCTGCTAAAATTGCTCTCTCATTTGGAGTGCGTCTTTTTCTGTTTTTTTTATTTGTATGCGAAAAAAAGTTACGTTCTACCATTTTCATTGAATGATTGTAAGCTGTAATTTCACAAGTTTTATGATATTTCATAACCGAACGACGTTTTTTTACACGCTGTTCATTGGTTGCAAAAAATATTGCTGCATTCAAAAGTGGAATATCTGGATTGTCTAAATCATATTCTTGCTGAAAAAGTTTGTTTTGTCTAAAATCCTCATGACTAACAGTTTCATACATATCAAACGTCCAATTATCTTGACTTTTAACTGTATTTGAGAACAAAAATAAAGTGATTAAAATTAAAAAAATGTTTTTCATAAAATAAATATTATTTTTTAGGTTCTTAATGGTTTTTTTCGGCGTTTTTCACGAGTGCTAATTTCATCGTTACTTTTGAAATTTTAAAATGCTCATTTACAAAGGTAAACTTCAATTCTAAAATTTCAAAAAAGCCTTGAACTTGACACTCGTTAAAAACGCCTTTTTTTCTAAATAATTATAAAATATATTTTACAAAAATAACATTTTTTTGCAATCATGTAAATCATTTTGCAAAGAATTTTAATTTTTGGATTTTTATTTCTATTTTTGCAAATATATAACAATTCAACAAATAACCAAATAAACTAATGATAACTGGCATACAACAAGTAGGTATTGGGGTTTCCAATATTAGCGAAGCATGGAAATGGTATCGTGAATATTTCGGAATGGATATTCCGATAAAAGACAGACCTGGAACAGCAGAGCTAATGCTCAAATACACTGATAATAAGCCTCATGATTTTCATAATATTGCGGCATTAAATATACAAGGTGGCGGAGGTTTTGACATTTTGCAATACATGTCTCGTAAGCCAGAACGTGCTAAATTTCAGATAAAACTGGGAGACTTAGGTATTTTTGCAATAAAATTAAAAACGAATACATTAAAATCGTCTTTTCTAAAATTTAGATTGAATGAAAAAGACCTTATTAATTATAATATCCAAAAATCGCCAAACAATAAAGACCATTTTTTTGTTACCGACCCTTATAATAACTATTTCCAAGTAGTTGAAAACGAGGAGGTTTTTCATGAAACAGATGCTCTTACTGGTGGAGTTTTGGGTGCAATTATTAGCGTTTCGGATATTGAAAAATCTATTGAGTTTTACGAAAAGGTTTTGGGATACAATAAGGTTATTTACTCAAAAGAGGGTGTTTTTAGAGATTTTTCGAGTCTGCCTGGAGGCGAAAATAAATTTAAACGAGTTTTACTCACACATTCTAAAAAACGTAAAGGAGCATTTTCTAATCTTTTGGGAGCAAGTGAAATAGAGCTTATTCAAGTGCTTGACCGTAAGCCAAATAAAATTTATGAAAATAGATTTATTGGCGATATTGGATTTTTTGATATTAGTTTTGCTGTGCAAAATATGGAAGCAATAAAAGAGCATTGTAAAAAGCTAAAGTATTCATTTACAATAGATAGTTTACCTAAGGTTTACGAAAATCCTGAAATTATTTTGGAAATGCCAGATATTACCGAACATTTTTCATATATTGAAGACCCCGACGAAAATTTAATACGATTTATTGAGACCTATAAACTTGAAATATCTGAAAATTTGGGTTGGAGTATGAACATAAAAAAACGAAAATCGGATAAACCAATCTCCAAGTGGAAACTAAAAACACTGGTATGGAATAGATTTAAAGAAGAGTAAATTTATGATTTTAAATTTACGATTTACTATTGGTTTGCAGCAATAGTCCCCAACGTAAAGTTTGGTTAAAAGCTGTTTCGGAGTGGACTCATAAGTAGTCATGCAAAAGTTTTGGTTCATAACGATTATTTACGCACCAAATATATTTTTAATATTTTTCAATAAAGTGCTTTTTCAAACTTGTCTGACAGCCTTTTTAATTTATGCAACAAAGTTGCATAAATTAAAAAGACTGTCAGACAGATTATTTACTGTTGTAAAACATAGAATTAAATTTGGTGCGTAAATAATTGTGATGAGCCAAAGTTTTTTAACAATTATTTTGGATTAATTTACGGTTTACAGTCAAATATTGTGATGGAATATTATTTGTGATTTTATTATAATATTTATAATCAGAAGTATAATGATTTTATCTATCGTCTTACTCCTTCGCAAATGACAAGGGGGCATGCCCCCTTGTTGATAGAGATGTTGTTAGAGTATTTTATTCCATCACAATATTTGACTGTAAACCATTAATTTATTTATTTTCAGGTGTCCACCAATCGTAAATCGTAAATTTAAAATTGTCAATCTACTTAACTATAATTCTTAATAGCTTCAAAAAATGTTAAATAAACAAGATATATTATTTTATTTGAAAAAAAACAAGAAATTATTTAGAGATAAATTTAGTATTGTTAAAATTGGTATTTTTGGTTCGTATGCAAGAGATGAGCAGACAAGAAATAGCGATATTGACATCCTTATTATTATGTCTGAAAAAACCGAAGATATTTTTAGTAAACGTATGGCTATAAAAGATTTAATTAGCGAAGAGTTTTCGTGTAATGTTGATGTTTGCCACGAAAAAGCTATTAAACCAATTTTTAAAGAAATGATTTTAAAAGATGCAATCTATGTATGAAATAAATATAAACATTCTCAAATTAATGATAGAAAGTATTGATAAAATTTTCAGATATACAAACGATTTGAGTAATGCCGATGAGTTTGAACAAGATAGTGAAAGTTTTGATGCTACTTTGATGAATTTTATTACATTAGGTGAAAATATTTCAAAACTTTCAGATGATTTTAGAGATAAACATTCTCAAATTAACTGGAGAAAGATTTATGCTTTCAGAAATGTAATAGCACATGATTATTTTGGATTGTTATCCAAAGAAGTTTGGGAAATTGTGATAAAAGATTTACCAAAACTAAAATCTGATATAGAAAAAATAATAAATATTCATTCTCATTAAAAATGAAAAAATGACTATAAAAAACTCTTACAAAATGAAAATACAAAACCTAATAACCTCAATACAAGAGAAATCAATCGTAGAACAATTGCAATTTTTAGCAGAAAAATTTGCTGGAAAAATAGCGTTCTCAACCAGTTTTGGACAAGAAGACCAAGTTATTACAGATATAATTTTCGCAAACAACTTGCCAATAGAAGTTTTTACGCTAGACACAGGTAGAATGTTTGAGGAAACTTATAAAACTTTGAGTAAAACTTTGCGAAAATATGATAAAAAAATATTGGTGTATTTTCCAGAAAAAGAACAAGTTGAAAAATTTATAACTGAAAAAGGAGCATATAGTTTTTACGAATCATTAGAAAACAGAAAAGAATGTTGTAACATACGAAAAATTATTCCTCTAAAACGAGCTTTAGAAAATGTAGATTGTTGGATAACAGGACTTAGAGCTGAACAATCAACAGCTCGCACAAGTCTTGCTCTTTTAGAAAACGACGAGAATTTTGGCGTAATAAAATATAATCCGTTAAAAGACTGGTCGTTAGACAATATTCTTGAACACATCAAAAAGCACAACGTTCCCTACAATGTTTTGCACGACAAAGGATTTATTAGCATCGGTTGCTCGCCTTGCACACGTGCCATCCAGTCAGGACAGGACATTAGAGCTGGACGCTGGTGGTGGGAAGACAACTCCAAAAAAGAATGCGGATTACATGCTTAATTAGGGTGTTTCAGTAAATGCAGTTTTTACGAAAATAGCACTATTTTGGGTG
>JAOZQN010000554.1 GCA_029932195.1 Bacteroidales bacterium
TATAAAAAATAAAACATTGATTTACATCTTTTTATCAACTCCGAAACTTTAGTATCCTTATATATTCCATGAACCTCATTAAAAGTTCCTCTAATATATTTAAAATATTCGTCTTTTTCTAATTTATGTAATTTAAGCGGAAGTGCAATAACATGCTCATCTGGATATTTTATGCCATAAGATTTTAATTCTTTTTCTAAATTTTCAGGAATTTTTTTTTCAAAATATTCTTTATTCTCTTGTTTAAAATATCTTGGCTTTTCCAAAACTCTACCTACTGCTTTAATAGTTAGTCCGTCTGCTACTGCTATTAAATCTCCTATCTCAACTACATTTTCAATATAATTAGTGCTTTTCCCTGCAAAAACAATATTATATTTCAAAAAAATATCTAATATTGATTTATCTGGATTTCCAGATTCGTCCCACCTTGAGCCTATTTTCCAAACATTCATTTTTTTTATTTTTAAATTGAGTGTGTAACATATTGGGGGAATTTGGTTGCAGGTTGCAGGTTACGCAATGCGATTATGATTTATTATAATTATTTTTTGTATTTTTCATAAAAAAACAATCATTTTTCTTTCGCTTTGCGAAACTTGGGCTACCCACGTAAGGTTGGACAGCTTAACTATCAAGGCAACACGTTTCCAAGTCCCATTTTTATTGCCTTTGGCAATAAAAACAGCACGTTGGAAAGAGTTGAATATTTAAAATTTGTCCAACTTTACGTGGGTTTGCGAAACTTGCAACCTGTAACTTGTAACACTCCCCCGATATGTTACACACTCTTTTAAATTTATAACTTCACAAAATTAATAAAAATTATCTATAATTCAATAAAAAACTCTGTTCCTTTTTTTAGTTCACTTTTTACGGTAATTTTACCGCCGAGTTTTTCTACAATATCTTTGCTTACAACAAGTCCGAGACCTGTTCCGCTGTTTTCGTTTTTTACGGATATTTCTGTGTCGGTAAATAAATTTTCTGCATCATTTTGACTTATTCCTATGCCAAAATCTTTTATGGATAAAATTACTTTTTCGGATTCTTGTTTTGCAGATATTATTATTTTACTTTCTGATTGTGAGAATTTTATAGCATTAGAAATTAGATTATTAAGAACAATACTTAACAGTTTACCATCAGTTTTTACTTCAATATTTTCATCAATATTATTTTCAATAATTATTGATTTTTCGTTGGCAAATTCTTGTAAAATCATAACCACTTTATAACTCAAAACAAGTAAATTAAAATCACTTTTTTTGACTCTTATTTTTCGAGATTGTCCTACCGACCAATTTAACATGTTTTCTAATTGCATTTTTAGAGCAAGTGCTGAATTGAGCATTCTACCAAAGTATCTATCAATTTCTGTTCGTTCAATTTTGTCAAATTTTGTTTTTAGAGAATTGGTGATTGAGTAAAATGCTGATAATGGAGCTTTTAAATCATGTGAAATAATACTCATTATTCTATTTTGAGTTTTTGTTAGTTGTTCTAATTCAATATTTTTTTCTTTTAGAATAATATTCATTTTGGCTTTTTGCCTCAAAAATACAAAAACCAAAACTGCAATAATAAATAAGGCAATAATAATTATAATAAAAAGTTTTTGTAGCTCTTCGTCTTTAATTTGCTGAATTTTTAGCTCTTTTATTTCACTGTTTTTTTTCTCTGTTTCGTATTTTGTTTGAAGCTCCTGAATATTTTTTGAAGTTTCAATATCAAAAAGGCTGTCTTTTGTTTGGCTATAAAGTTTGTAGTATCCGTAAGCATTTTTATAGTCTTTATTATTTGTATATAGTTCAAATAAAGCCTCATAGCCAACATTTATTAGAGGTAATAAATTTATTTCTACTGCGATTTCAATACCTTCTTTTATATTTTCAACACCTTTTTCAAAACTGCCAATTTGCCCGTAAACTCCTCCCATATTTATCAAGGTGTATGAAATTCCAATTTTATCGTTCATTTGCCTTTTTATTTCTAAAGCCTTATTCATGTAATCAATAATTTTATCGTTTTCATGTTTTTGATAATAAATTCCAGCAATATTATTATAAATATCAGCCATACCGGAAAGTTCGTTCTCTTTTTCGTAAATAATAAGGGCTTTGTTGTAATACTCTATAGCGGTGTCAAATTCTCCTCTTTCGTCGTAAACAACACCTATGTTTGTGTAACAATCCGCCTGATAAAGAGTGTTTTCTAAGATAATATATAACTCCAACGCTTTCTTATGAAATTGTAGAGCTTTTTCAAAGTTTTTAATTCTATAATAACTTATCCCCAGATATTTTGATGATTTTGCAATCTTATTTTTAAAATCTAAACTATCCGAAATATTGAGTGCTAAAAAACCGAAAGAAATAGAATTTTCGTAGTCTCCGCTTATCCGTGAAATTTTGCTTGCCATTAAAAGCGTTTCAATATGTTGTCTTTTGTTGGGCAATTTTTCGGATAAAATAATAGCTTCACCAATATATTCTTTTGCTATTTCTGCTGATTCTGAGGAGTATATATATGCAAGTTTTTCTAAAATAGCAATTTTTGAACTATCTGGAATTTCGGTTTCCAATACCATTTTTAAGCTATCTATTTCTTGCGATTGAGAATAACCTGTTTTTATCATAAAAAATAAAATAATTACGATAAAAATGAATTTTGATTTATGTATCATTTTAGATTGTTTAATTGTTATATTGCTGAATTGTTAAAATTTGTTATTTTGATAAAATATTGATTTTTAACAATATGACAATTCAACAATAAAAACAACTTACTCTTGTTAAAACAACTTATTCTTGTTAAAACAACTTCTGCAAAGAGGTTCGTATTTATCTTTTTCACCAAGCTCCACCAAACCGTCTGACTCAGATAATCGGTAAGAGTGATTTGCGAGATGTCCACATCTCATGCAAATTGCATGAACTTTTGTAATATACTCTGCTACTGCAAGTAAGTCTGGCATTGGACCAAAAGGTTTTCCTTTAAAATCCATGTCCAAACCTGCAACAATTACTCTTATTCCATTATTAGCAAGATAATTACAGATTTCTACAATTCCTTCGTCAAAAAACTGGACTTCGTCTATTCCTACTACATCTTCGTTGGTTACGAGTTCCAGTATTTTGGAAGAGTCGGCAACTGGTGTTGATGATATTTCGTTGGTATCGTGCGAAACAATTTTTTGATCAGAATAGCGTGTATCTATTTGTGGTTTAAATATTTGCACATTTAGCTTTGCTATTTTTGCACGTTTAAGTCGTCGGATTAACTCTTCGGTTTTTCCCGAAAACATAGAACCTGCTACCACTTCTATCCAGCCACGCTGCCTTCTCTCACTAATTGAATTTTCTAAAAACATTTTTTATTTTATTTTTCAATGAATTTACTTTTTATAAGATTTAAAAATGCAGAATTTCTTGCATCTGCATCTTCTATTACTGCATTAATATCCCAAATAAAAACACCAATTGGTAAAATAATTTTTGGATTTAACTGAATAGCAACATTTGTTTCTCTGTAATACATTTTACCTGAAGAATATAACTCGGTATATTCACCAGACAGTGCAAGTTCTATATCATCATTAAACTCAATAATACCATAATACCAAATACGTTGAATTTTATTCTTGAAATGCATCATTAATTTTCTTGCTCGTTTTTCAAGCTGTGTTATAGCTTTCATATTCTCTTCAAGTTTTTCGCCTCGTTTTTTTAACTCAACAATTACTATATCGAAAGGAATGCCTTTATTAGGGTTGTTTGAAAAAACAAGAGCCATATCTGGTCTATCTGCATCTCTTTCTGTATTTTCACCTTCAGTGATAAATTTAATTAAATCTCCCATTTCTCTATCACTCAAAATGGTTTCGTAAGTCATATATTTATCATCAAGTAGCCATGCGTTATTTCGGTATAAGTCATTTACAAAGTTATTTTTGTCAAATTTCACTTTCATTGTAGCAAATAACTTGTGTAGTTCTGCTTCACTATTTTTGTTTGTAGATTTTTTTAATTTATCTATCGTTAATTGTCTAAATAATATATACTCTG
>JAOZQN010000555.1 GCA_029932195.1 Bacteroidales bacterium
CTACAAATATAAATATTTTTGAGCGAATTTAGTTTTTATGAACAAACCCTGATCAAAGCTTTTCGGCTTTCGCTTTTTGATAAATTTATTCACATGTTTTGCTTTTATTTGCAGATACTAAATTTGTTCCAGCAACAAGTTCTATCTTTCCTTTTGCACTGTTATGCAAATGGCAAAATGGAACGATATACCAGTGATTATCATAAGTTTTATCTATTTGCACATGTGCTCCAACAATATCATTTCTTGAACAACCTTTAGCCCTACAAACTGTTGCTGTTTGCTGACTAAAATTACGCCAGTGTTGTATCCAACTTCCACATGTGCATCTGTTTTGTGATGTTCCATTAATATTTTTTACTTTCATTTTATTTCTGTTTTTATTTTTTAACGTTTTTATTGTCGTTTGCAGTAATAGCACAATCATAATTTGGATAGTTATCTGCCTTGTGCCTATTGTTTTCCCACTGCAAAGGTTGTAAATTTCTTAAATTATCTGTTCCTTCTTTTGATACAGGTTTTATGTGGTCTATTTCCCAACCGTAAATATTATCTTGATTTCCGTATTCACTTCTTGTCATCCACGCATTACAAGCATCTTTTCTATGTTTATTTTTATCATAATTTGAGATAATTTTTCCTTTCTCCCACACTTCTTGAATTTGTTTTTCTGAAAAATTTGACATTTTTATATTAATTTAATAAATTTTGCCTACTCTATCAAAGCTTTTCGGCTTCTGCTTTTTGATATTAAACTTAGGAGCAATTCTTGTCTTCTTTATTTTCAATTTCATCAAATAAAAAACTCTCTACATTATTAATTGAAATTAAATCAAATTCATTGTCATTTTTAAATTTCCCATTAAATTTATCTTTAAATTTATTATAATATTGAGTAAATGAGTTTTCCCATATCATATTAAGTGCATAGTCAGTTCCATACATAAATTTCTTTTTTAATTCAGGGTGTGCGTTGTTAGAAAAATATTCGTCATATATATTGTCTAAATCTACTTGATCAACAATACAAGAAACATCGGTATAAACATTTGGATATAAATATTCTCCCTTTTCATTTGTTGCCGACATTAATTCATATATTGCCTTTCTTCTTATGGGGTCGTCGCCTCCAAAATGTGCAAAATTAATTTTTAAGTTAGGATGTTTTTTAAGAACAATCTCCCATAGTTTTGGATGATTTAATCTGTAGGCTCTTTCTTTAACTGAATTATTAAAACCATTTAAAAAATTGGTATCAAATTTAATTTTTGTTATTGTTTTATATTCAACAGGCTCTTTTGCATCCATGCTAGGCATAACCCAACCAATAACTTCTACTTTATCTACAAAATTAGAAAAACCGCCAGAAGAACAGTGTGTTAGAACAGGAATATCATTTTTAATACAATAGCAATAAAGTCCCTCTTGTTCATCATCTCCCATTAAAAATGGGTCGGTTGGCGAATATCCTAACGGAGGGTAAAGTTTGATTCCTGCAAATAATTTTTCTTTTTTATCTTTTTCTGAAGGTTCGCTTTTTTCTACATTTTTTTTAACAATATCCATTATATCCTCACGACGAGGATCTACGGCAAAAAATGGATAAAAATTGTCTTTATGAATTTTCTTAAGTCTCTTCATGCATTCCAATTGACTTTCAAAACCTGTTTCAAGATGTTCAATTCTTTTATCTAAAACACCTTGTTTTGTATGATCAAAATTTTCTGATGCAAACTCAATAAATTCTTTTAGTATTTCTAAACTATCGTTATCAATATTTTCAGGGTAATGTTTAATCAAACTTTTTATTACATCTACTCCTGAATTAAATTCTTTTAGAACTTTTTTTAAATTAGATTTAGTGTTGTTTGTTTCAGTATTGTTGTGGTAATTAGTTCTAAAAATAAATTCAAAATCTACCAAAAGCGGAATAAATTTTTGCACAGAAGGATCTGTTTTTTCATAATTTTCTACTAATTCGTAAAAAGAGTCGTTGCAATCTTTATTTAGTAATAAATATTTGATTAATTTCAAAGCTTTTGGAGAGTTTTCTTCTTTCTTTTTAAATAATCCGAGTTTAATATTTTTCTCCAAATCTTTTAAAGTTTCCAAAAACATTCCAAAAAGTCTCTTGGTTATTATTTTCTGACAAAGTAGATGGAAATGAGCATCATATCTAATTTTAGTTGCTGGGGGTAAAATTTTATGATTAATATTGGTGTATTTTCTTGTGTCAAATTCTAAACATTTATTAGAACTATTTTGTGCCATGGAAAAAAAATCATCTAAAATTTTTTGCGTTACAGGCTTGCTCAAACAAGTGCCATGAATTGCTGGTATGATGTAAGGCACAAAATTATATTCGTCGTAATTTGGAATAACACAATACTCGGAAGGCACTAAAAACTGTTTTTGAGAGGACACAACCCAATCGTTAAATTTTCCCATAATGAGACGTGAAATAGTATCAATTCCTGTTGCTGTCCATTGCTTCCATTTTCGTTTGTCTGAAATAAGAGTTTCGTTAAAATCTCCAATTACAGGAAGGTAGCAAGTATCTCCAACAGGCTTTTTATCTGTTATATACAATAGTTCTTTACTTTTTGGAGTCATTACTTTAAAACCAGGTTGGTGTAAGAGGTATTTTGCCGAATGTTGTGCGATTGCACAAATTACTGATGCTTCTAATGCTCCTGTAATTTTAGTAAAATGTTTAATATATGATAAAAATTTAGGAACATATTCGGCAGAAGTCAAATAATCAACGCCATTGGCAGAAGCCACAAGTGCCACTTTTCCTACCTTAATATAAGGTTGATTCAAATTTGCTAAATATTGAATAAGTAGTCCACCTTGACTTGTTCCTATAAAATCTACTTCTTTTGTAAATTGATTTACACCATGATTTTTTAATAATTTTAATAATTCGGTAATATTTTCTTCTGCTCCCGAGAAAATTGTTGGGTGGTCGTAGCCAATTATTTGTTCGTAAATTTTATCATCTAACAAATTGTCTAGCCAGTTATTTTTAAGATATAAATCGCCAAACGATTGTTTTGTTGAACCAAAAGTTCCGTGAACAAGGAATAAAGTCTTTTTACTCTCATCAATCTTTCCTCTAAGATTAACAAATTTTTGTTTGTTATTTTTGTAAATTTTTAATTTGTGAGAAGAAAAAACACCAAATTTGTTAAAAATATTTGATTTTGCATTTACAATTGTTTTTGTGCTATTTTCAAAACTACCTCTATTAAAAGTAAGTATTTTAACAACAAATGGATTGTTATTTTTTGTATCCGAAAGTTTTAGATGTTCTGAATAACTGTTTGCTCTTTCATATTTAAAATTAGGAATTGCTTTAAATTTGTAAGTTAATCTATCTCTATTATTTGTTTCGTAGTTGAACGTAGGTTCTGGTTGTATGTATTCAATTTCTTTATTTTCAATCACCTCGTTGTTTTTACAGTGCAGACTCGAATGACTGTAAAAAACAAGTGCTCCTTCATCTTTTTTGAGCATCAAGGTTAATCTAATTTCTGGGATTTCGTTTGTCTTAAATTTTTCAGGAAATTCAATATCTAAATGTTCAAAAGAGATAAATCGTTCGGTTATTTCGTCTTCTGCCATGTTTGGATACATCGTTTTTAGATAGCCAATTTCTTCTTTTATAGAATTATCTTCAATTGTTTTATTTCCTTTGTTTGATATTTCTAAATATCCTTTCCAGTCCACAGGTTTGTCATTTGTTAATCCAAGTGTTCCCCAAAACTCGTCGTGATGAGTTTTACTTTCTTTTTTAATCTTTGAGTTAACAAACCTATCTATAAAGTCCTTTTTTTCTAATTCGTTCGAGCCAAGAACGATAAATTTTTTATCATCTTTGTTTAGATGAAAAGCTTCTGAGTTAATTCTAATTGTTTTTGCCATAGTTTTTTATTTACTCCTTTCGGTGAAAAATATTATTTTATTACTTTAAATTTACTAAATAGTCTCTGGACGGAAATAGGTAATAAGCAATCATACAGTGTGTTATCTT
>JAOZQN010000063.1 GCA_029932195.1 Bacteroidales bacterium
TTTTTTTTTGATTGCACAGGTCGAAAATTCTTAATTTTTAACCGCCCAATAGCTGTCTGTTTCTGTTACAATTGCCATTTTTGTGGCTTCGTGAGTTGGGTTAATTATATTTGGACGAGAAACATTTGGAATTATTTTTACATCGTATATTTCATCAACGCTGTTCTCGTAAATTATTCGTCCAACAATATTGTTTGTAGGCAAGTGCATAATTATTACACCTGCTTTTTGCGATTTTTCGGCAATAGGCAAATCTCTAAATGCAGAGGTATTGTGCCTTAATTTTGAATGTGCAATAAACAGATAATCACCATGTTTCGCCATTCCTCTTACAAAATATTCCAGATTTTTTACAACCTTGTAAGAACCGCTATTTACATCAACTTCGGCGAGTTCGCCAGATGCAGAGAGTAAAACATATAATTTATTATTATATACTCTTGGAGAATGTGGCATTGCCAAATTTCGCAAAATAATTTCGTTTGTAGGAACATGAATTAACACTCCTCCTGTGAGTTTATTTTGTCGCCAAGCATGAAATTTATCTACTTCGCCAAGTGCTGTAACAAATTCTATATCACCATTTTGCATAGCCATTCCATTCAAATGACAACGGTCTTCTGCGGCACTTTCCGAAATAAATTTAGGTCGCCAAACCTCCTTAAAACTTGCATCTTCGTCAAGTGTAACGATAGACGAAAAAAGAGTATTTATGGCGTGTAATTTACCGTTTACCCAGTTCATATCATGTAAGGCTAAATTGCCTGTGTGGTATGTTATTCGAGGTAAATACATTGCGTCGTAAATGTTCTTTTTGGGCGGATAACTTTTTGCCATTGCGGGGGTGTTTGCAAGAATTGTCAGGTCGTTTTTGCAAGCTACGGCGAGTTTGTTTTTTTCAACGGCTATTCCCATTGCTCCTTCAAAAGTTCTGGAAATTTGAACTAATTTATCAGCTTTTGAGGCACTCAAAAACACAACTTTACCTGCCTGATAGGTGCTTAGTGCGATAGTGCAATTTAATTGATACAATAATTCGGGAACTTCGGGAGTAAATTTTGATGAGAAAGGTGGAAGTGGAGTGCTATTTTTTTGCATAAATATTAGTTCAAAGTTTTAAAGTGTAAAGTAAAATAATTTGCTGTAAATGAGGATATTATGAATTTTGTTGATCAGGTTTTCAATTTTATGCAAATATAATAAAAAAAAGAGAATTGAATTGAAAAGCAGTAGAAATAAATGGCGTTTTTCACGGGTGTCAAGTTCAAGGCTTTTTTGAAATTTTAGAATTGAAGTTTACATTTGTAAATGAGTATTTTAAAATTTCAAAAGTAACGATGAAATTGGCACTCGTGAAAAACGCCAAATAAATTTAAAAAAAAATGGAATTACAATTGTTTTTTCAACTGTATTTCCATTGTTTTTCAACTGTATTTCCTTTTTTTCAATCGTTTTCCATTTTTTTAATTCTGAAAACTCAATAAAATTTCTTCTAATTCTTCTTTTGTAACCTCTTTGTAATCATCTGGGACAGCAAATTCGGAATCATCAACTATTTCCTCTACTACTTTTTTTGCTTCAAATTTCATATTTAAACCAGTAAGTTTTACTTGAAAGCCCATTAAAACTCCATCAATTTCGCTAAAAGGATTGTTTGCATTAGGATTTTTTATTTTAATATCGTAGGTGTAATAAAGTTTTATTGGCTCTTTTCCTTCGCTATTAATTATTGCTACATGGCATTTATAACCAGCTATTTCTACTTTTTCATTAGTTTCCTCTATTGTGAAATCGGGCATTTCGTATCCTGCTGGTTCTTCACCAAAAGCTACTGTTTGGATATATTTTTTATCCATAATTCGGAGGATAGAGTAATTTGTTTTTGTTTCTACATCTGAAATAAATCGGAGTTTAAATGTGCCAAAAAAACCTTCAATATTAGTAACAGTGTTATTATTTTTAAACTTAATTTCCATTGTTTTAGGCAATAAAGAAATAAGTGGATTGTCGCTTTCGTCGTCTAAATATTCTATATTGTAAACTATTTTTCCTTCACTAATTTTTTTTCCAGAAAGTATTGTTTCACACGAAGATACAAATAAAATTAATGTAGCAAGTATAAATGGAGTAGTTTTTTTCATAATTTGTTTCAGGTTACAGGTTACAGTTCAGGTTTCAGGTTACAGGTTTAGGTTTCAAGTTTTCAAGTTTCAAGTTTCAGGTTTTCAAGTTTCAGGTTTTCAAGTTTCAAGTTTCAAACGCTTTGCGTAGCCTGCAACTTAAATCTTTATAATTTTATAACAATAAACTTCGTTTTCTGTTCTAAGAAGTAAAGTGTATATTCCTTTTTGTAAAAAGCTCAAATTGAGGTTCAAAGATAAAGAATTTTCTTTTTCTAAAAAAATTTGTTTTGCAAAAATATCATACACTTCTATTTGTTTAATTTCTTTTTCTTCGGATATTATATTTATTTTATCAGAGAAAGGGTTTGGATAAACAATGAAATTTTCAAATTCAATATTTTCACTAATGGTATTATTTATTACACCAACTGCGTCTAAATCAAAACCTGATGAGTTGTATGGAGTTGGAAAAGGGTCGTTAATTTTATTTCCTTCGGAATCGTAGCTCGCAAATTCGTTGTTTGTGCTACCAACTACATCAATCAATTTTATATGAGTAATATAATTCAGGTTTATTTCTGATTCAAAAGTTTTATATTGTAATATGTTTAAGTCAAAAGGCGTGCCATAATTTACAGTATATTTTCCTGCTAAATTATAAATATTTTGGCAATTTATTGTAGCAAAGCCACTTAACTGTGTAGAATTATTGGTTTGCGAAATAGAAGGAAATCGGATAAAATTTTCGCCATCGGAGCTAACTTCCACAAAAGCAAGTTCCAAAAAAGCCATTTCTGAATTTGGCGGATTAAAAAATCCATTCTCAAAAACAGCAAAATCAAAACCTTCTCCATCTGAAATTGGCGGGTCAAAAGTGAGAATGGCAACACCTCCGTCGCCAAGACTTACACAACCAATTCCATCGGCTTTTCCTATAGCAGATGTGTCTGAGCCAAAACTTGCAAAATTATTGCCTTCAAAAGTTGCTGTTATATCGGATAGTTTTATATAACTTCTGAAAATTTCTGCATTTTTTGCCCAGCCAACAAAAATAGAGCTATCTTTGTGAATAGCAGTTGTTCCTGAAAAACCTACTGCAGGAGCAAAATCTTGAGCAAAAATAACTGAGACTAAAAAAGTGTATATAATAAGGTGTAGGAATTTCATTTTAAGAATTTACTGAATTGAGGCATTAGTAAGCTCGGTTTTTAGTGAGTTAGAAAAAGAGTAAAACTGCTGATTATAAATAAATTCAGTCTTAATTCATTACTGAATTTGTTAACCTTTTTTATTTTTGTTGGTTTTTTAGCATTTTTGTTGATTTCTTATGTATAGAAAAAGTCAATAAAATTTTTAAGTGCTTATTTCTTTTGTCATAGTATCAAGGTATTTAAGCAATGTTGGCATTCTATATTCTCCTTCCATATTTAAAATATTTTTACTTGCTAATTCTAAACCAATACCCAAAGCAGAAATATATAATGGTTTCTTACTCAGTCCTCTGTATATTTCTTGTTTATTAATTTTATTCTGGACAAAATCGGATTTAGCAACACCTATAACAGGAATTTTTCTTTCTAAATGTTCGTATAAATAACCACCTAATCCATTTTTTCCTTTATCATCTAAAATAACAAAACTATCTACTATAATTTCGGTAATATTTTCAATATTGATTTGTTTTAAAAGACTTATAATACATGGCAATTCTTTTTTGTAAAATTTACCTGGTTGATATTCTTCTACATTCTCTAATATTTCAGAATATACTCTATCTGGTTGAACGTCCGACCAGTTTTTAAAACAGACAGCAACTGTTTTTGCTTTATTTTCATAATAATATACATCAAATGCTAATTTCATAATTTAAAGTAAGTTTTAAAATAACTGATTTTTTTAGAATATATTCAATTTCATAAACTTTCAATGTTACAACTCTTCACTGCCGATTCTGCTGCTAAATAAGCGGTAGAAAAAGCTATTTGTAGGTTATAGCCTCCTGTTTCTGCGTTAATATCAATAACTTCACCTGCAAAATAGAGATTTTCTACAATTTTAGAAGCCATTGTTTTTTTATTGATATTTGTTGTGTCAATTCCACCAGCTGTAATAATTGCCTCTTTGTAAGCACGATAACCACTAACTTTAAATCGCAAATTTTTCATTAGTAAGCGTATTTTTTTTCGCTCTTTTGCTGAAATTTGATGACTTTCTTTATTTGCAGTAATGCCAAGTTTTTTGAGAAATACTGGAATTAATTTTGAAGGCAACCATTGTTTAAAAACATTTACAATTTGTTTTTTTCCGTTTTCGTTCAAGTCTCTTTGCAGACGTTTGTCTAGTTTTGGGTCGTCTAATGCAGGTTTTAGGTCTATTGATATTTCTATTTCGTTTTTTTTATCAAATTCTTGGACAATCAAACGACTCAAAGTCAAAATAATAGGACCAGATAAACCGTAATGAGTAAAAAGCATTTCGCCAAAATCTTCTGCTAATTTTTTTTTGTTTACCCAAACTATTGCTTTCACATTTTTAAGGCTTAAACCTTGTAAATCAGCAGACAACCGACCTTCTGTTTCTATTGGAACAAGTGCAGGTTGAGTTTTTATAATATTATGTCCTGAACTTTCTGCAAATCTATAACCATCGCCAGTAGAGCCAGTTGCAGGATACGAAAGCCCTCCTGTTGCTATAATTATTTTTTTTGCAAAAATATTTTGTGTTTTATCTTTGTTGCTAACTTTTACTCCCACAAGCACATCATTTTCAAATAATAAATTCTTTACTCTGCAATGAGTCATTATTTTGGCACCACTGTTTTTCACATATTCAAGTAATGCTTCCACTACTTTTGCGGCACTATCCGATGTAGGAAAAATTCGCCCTCCTCGTTCTACTTTCGTTTCTACTCCATATTTTTCAAATAAATTAATTATATCTTGCGAAAAAAAGTTACTAAAAGCAGGTTTCAAAAACTTTGAATTTGGGTGAGTTTTTTTCAGAAAATTAGAAATAGTATCGGAATTTGTGATATTACATCGTCCTTTTCCTGTTATAAGTAATTTTCTACCAACACGTTCCATTTTTTCTAATAACAAAACATTTGCTCCAAGTTCTGCTGCTCTACCTGCAGCTACAAGTCCCGATGCACCTGCACCTATTACTATTATATCAAATTTTTCCATAAAAGTTATTCTATTACAATATCTGCAACTTGTTCTTTATAATATTCAATTAATTTTGATTTTTCGTCTTCCGACAAATCCATCTTATTAATACTATTTACCCATTCCTCTTTTGCTTCTGAATAGCGTCCTGCATCAAATTTATTTGTGGCTTCTTCATTTACATACAATTCCACTTCCTCTCTTAATTGTGAAATATATTCATCGGTTAATTTTTTTGCTCCTTCATAATCAGCAATTTCTGATACTTTAGTCATGTAAGATAGCATTCCTTTTGGGTCAATTAATCTTTCGCCAGATAAATTACACGATGCAATTAATACTATTGCTACAAATAATAAATAAGTAATTTTTTTCATTTTTTTTCATTTTAAATGAGTAAATAATTAGTTTTTTATTTAATTTTGCAAGATGCAAAAAAATAAAACATTAAATTTCTTAAAGCATACTTTAAGAATTATAATTTCAGCAATAATTAGTTTTGTTGTAATGTATTTTTATGAGTTTGAAACATTCTTAAATATGGTTCTTTTTATTGGTATTTACATTGTGGTTAGCATTATTTTAGAAAAAATATTCCCATAAAATTTCGTAGAGACGTGCCATGTGGCACGTCTCCTTTACGTGTAAATATTATGTAGCGTCTCCTTTACGTGTATGTGTTACGATAAAAAATAGACGTGCCACATGGCACGTCTCTACAAATGTATTACGATTTTTTTCTTAGAACATAATATTTATAAATATATTGGCGTGTTAAAAAGTGTAGGTAAGAATCTGAACCTTCTACGGCAGCAAAATTTTTGGCTAATTCTTGTAAAAATTTAGGGGCAAGTTTTTCTACCAGTTTTATTCGGCTTGGAGTTGCAAGCGACAAAGCTTCAACAACATTGCCAGTAACATCAACATCTTCAATAATTTCCATTCCAGAATCTTTGAGGTGGTTGTGCATTTTTTCTATTTCGTGGTCGTATCTAAAATCGATAAAAAGCAGATGACCTCCTGGGCGTAAAACTCGAACAACTTCGCTCAAAAACTCTTCCATTTGAGGGTAACGATGCGATGATTCTACATTTAAAACTGCATCAAAAGAATTATCTGCGAAAGGTAAGTCTTGTGCGTTGGCGTGGACAAAAGTTCCACCTTCTTCTTTATAAAACGAATTACAAAACTTAATTGCTTGCTTGCCCAAGTCAATTCCTGTTACCGATTTTGGTTTAAATGTTCTGTTTACATAAGACAATCCGCCACCTCTTCCGCAACCAACTTCCAACAAATCTTTGTCTTTTAGTTCTGCTCCTGACGCTGTGTAATGATACAATTGTGCTGAATATCTGTTTATTGCATCTTCTTCGTCCATTTTTATGTCACCTTCTCGGTAGTTGTAACCAAAATTCATAAAAATAACTTCGGCATTTTTATCAACCGTGCTGACATACCAATACCAGACTCTAAAAAACATGTTTCTTAATACTCTTTTCATTTGTTAAAAAATTGTTGGGTTGTTAAATTGTTAGATTGTTTTATTGGGCACTCCTATAAACCCCAAGTGCCTAACGGCATGTTATACAAAATTATTAAAATACTCATTTACAGGAGTAAACTCAAACTTTAAAAATTTTGAAAGCCTTGATTTTTGAGTTTTTAGGAGTGCCCTATTGTTGAATTGTTAAATTGCTTCTTTTCTAAATAGTTAAGCAATTTAACAATCCGACAGCAGAATAATTATTCAATATTTGTAGTAGCTTTATACCAAGGATATATGTATTTTGAATCTGTATGTTTTTC
This sequence comes from Bacteroidales bacterium, assembly GCA_029932195.1. GTDB lineage: Bacteria > Bacteroidota > Bacteroidia > Bacteroidales > JAOZQN01 > JAOZQN01. The sequence continues at coordinate 7,097 of JAOZQN010000063.1, forward strand.
AGGATACAAATATAATTTTCCTTTTTCTTTTACCACTTTAAATTCCAGAAGGTGCATCCAGTCTTTGTCTGCTCCCCAAATTTTTGCTTCTACAATTCCTGTTCCAGGATTATAAGTCTCAATACTATATCCTTTTGGATTGTAATAGTTTAGTTCGTATTTTTCAATATCAATTTTGTTTTCTTTTATGTATTTTGGCGAAATCAAAGGTTTGTATTCCTTATTAAGGTCGTCTTCTGTTCCATATACCATTAAATCTATAAAATTAATAACAATATCTTTCTCTTTTGAACCTGATTTAGAGAGTTTTGAGCTTCCTACACAACCAAATAAAAAGATACTAACGAGTAAAATAAATGCAATTTTTTTCATATTATTTATTTTTTATGGTTAACTTATAATTTTGCAAAGATAATTTTTTAATGATAATAAAAAAATAATATCTTTGTATGCTAATTAGTGTGCGTTCATAAAGTAAGAATTGTTAAATTGTTTTATTGCTAAATTGTTGTTTTACAGGATATAAACTTTTATTTGTAAATATTTCACACAAAATTGCGACTTTGTGGACGTATATTAATTAGTGTGCGTCCACAAAGTCCGTAAGGACGACCTATTGATAACCCACGATGATAATCGTGGGCTGCAAATAAGTTAGTTCCAAAAATATTGTAGGTCTAATTCGTAAAATCGCCGACTTTGTGGACGCATACTAATTTAATGATAAAAAAAATATTTTCTTTTTTATTTAATAGTAATGATTTTAAGATTATTATAAAATTGCAAATTTCTGTTTTAAAATTAAACATTTCTTTTAACAAAAAAATAACTCCATGAAAATCAAGTTTAAAAATTTTCCTTCAACAAGTTTTAATCATCTGAAAGCAAAACAAATACATACAGTTTTAATAGTCTGTAGTATCTACGATTTTTTCACTTTGGAAGAGGACGGAAGAGTAGATGAGCAAATTTTTAACGAATATGTGTCTATAAATCTTCGTTATCCACCACAATTTATCCATGCTTCGTCTGCAAAAGAGGCTTTTGAGAAGTTAGAAAATGAGAATATAGATCTCATTATCACAATGTTGAGTATTGGAGATATGGAGCCTTTTAGTTTGTCTAATGAAATAAAAAAAGCATATTCCAGAATACCAATTGTTGTTCTCACCCCTTTTTCGCGAGAAGTTACTATGAGACTTGCTAATGAAGACCTTAGTGCTATTGATTATGTTTTTAGTTGGCTCGGAAATACCAATTTGTTGCTCGCAATAATAAAATTAATAGAAGATAAGACGAGTGTTGAACACGATGTGAAAAATGTAGGAGTTCAAGTAATTTTACTTGTAGAAGACTCTATTCGTTTTTATTCCAGTTACTTACCAATTATTTATAATATTTTATTCGAACAATCGCAAAAATTTTCGGTAGAAGGACTTAACGAACACCAAAAAATGATGCGAAAACGTGGTAGAGCCAAAATTTTGCTCGCTACAAACTACGAAGAAGCCGTAGAATTATATGAAAAATATGAAGATAATTTACTTGGAGTTATTTCAGATGTAAATTATCCTCGCAAAAATAAAAAAGATAAATATGCAGGAATTGCTTTTGCCAAAAAGATAAAAAAACGAAATCCTTTACTTCCAATATTATTGCAATCATCTGATATTGAGAATAAAGATACAGCAAAAAAGATACAAGTTGGTTTCATTAATAAAAACTCAAAAAATTTATTGCATGAACTCAAAAAATTCATTTTAAAATATTTTGCTTTTGGCGATTTTGAAGTAAAAGACCCAAAAACAAATGAAATAATTATGCAAATTTCTGACCTCAAGAACTTGCAAAAGAAAATTCACGAAATACCAGATGAATCTTTAAGGTATCATTTAAAACGTAATCATTTCTCTAAATGGCTTAATGCAAGAGCGTTGTTTGATTTTGGGCATTTCCTGAAAAGTTATGATGTAGATAGTTTTGAGGATATTGGTAGAGTTAAAAACTTTATTTATAACTCTATTGAAAGTTTCCGAAAAACTTCGAGCAGAGGAATTATTGCAAAATTTTATCGCAAAACTTATGATACTTATTTGAGTTTTGCCAGAATTGGCGAAGGTTCGCTTGGTGGAAAGGCTCGTGGATTGGCATTTCTTAATTCTATGATAAAAAAACACCCCGAACTACAAGAGTTTGAAAATATAACAGTAAGCATTCCTCAAACAGTTGTGCTTACAACCGAAGTTTTTGATGCTTTTATCGAAAAAAATAACCTCTATTATATTTATGAAGCAGACCTAACCGACGACGAAATCTTAGAACGTTTTGTGAGAGCATATTTTCCATCAGAGTATAAGAAGGATTTAGAAGTTTTTTTGAAAAATACAAATTCACCAATTGCAGTTCGTTCTTCAAGTTTGTTAGAAGATGCACATTATCAGCCATTTGCAGGGGTGTATTCAACCTATATGGTTGCAAATACCGATGACATCGAAAGGTTTTTGAAAATGCTAATTCTTGCAATAAAAAGTGTGTATGCTTCGGTTTATTTTAAAGGAAGTAGAGATTATATGAACGCTACTTCCAATGTTATTGACGAAGAAAAAATGGCTGTAGTTTTGCAAGAAGTTTGCGGAACAAAATACAACGATTTATTTTATCCAACAATTTCGGGAGTGGCTCGTTCTATTAATTTTTATCCAATAGAACCCGAAAAAGCCGAAGATGGAATTGTAAATATTGCTTTTGGACTTGGAAAACAGATTGTAGAGGGTGGACAAAAAATCAGGTTTTCTCCAAAATATCCCGATAAGATTTTAGAATTTCATTCCAGCGAAAGTATTTTAAGAAATACTCAAAAAAGATTTTTTGCTCTTGACTTAAATGTTGATAGTTTTGTAGAATCTACCAACGATTCTGTAAATTTGAAAGAATTACGGGTTAAACAAATAGAGAAAAATGGTAGCATCGATTTTATTAGCTCGGTTTACGATTTTTCTACAAATACAATTAAAGATGGTTCACATTATGAAGGTAAAAAAATTATTACTTTTAATAATGTGTTGAAATACAAAGTTATACCACTTCATGAAGTTTTGCAAAAAATATTGAAAATAGGTGTAAAAGAAATGAATACGCCTATTGAAATAGAATTTGCATTAAATATTAAAAATAAAAATGAAGCAACTTTTAATATTTTGCAAATAAGACCGATAGTAGAAAACAGCGAAACAATAAAAGAAAATTTAGAAGAAATAAAAGAAGAAGATACAATAATTTATTCAAAATCGGCACTTGGAAATGGAACTATTGATGATATTTATGATTTAATTTATGTAAAACCTGAAACTTTTGATTCTAAAAATAATGAAGAAATTGCTGAAAGAATTGGCAAATTGAATGAAAATTTTGCAAAAAATAATAATAATTATGTTCTCGTAGGTCCGGGGAGATGGGGGTCGCGAGATAAATGGTTGGGAATTCCAGTAAAATGGTCGCAAATTTCTGCCGCTCGCCTGATTGTAGAATCGGGATTAGAGAATTATCGCATAGATCCAAGTCAGGGAACACATTTTTTCCATAATCTAACGTCTTTTAAAGTAGGATATTTTACTATAAACCCCTATATTAAAGATGGCTATTATAATTTAGAATATTTGAAAAAACAAGAAGCAGTTTACGAAGACGAATTTATTAGACACATAAAATTCGCCAATCCAATTAAAGTGAAAATTGACGGTAGAAAAAAAATAGGAGTAGTTATAAATAGTTAGCAATTAAGGAGTTAAAAGTTATCAAGTTTAAAGTTCGTTCCATTTTTTCTGATTACAACGGATTTTGTTGAAATTGTAATAACTTTATTTATAATGAATTATATAAAATATAAAGTAGAAAAATCCGTTCAATCCGTGTTTCTATTAATCTAACAAATATATATTAGGAAGTAAAGCACCTAAAATTCAGTGATTTATAATTTCAACAGAATCCGTTATAATCAGATTTTTTACAATATTTGACTGTAAACCAATTTTGGTTTCGTTTTTTTATTGATAAACTTTATGGTCTATTAAAAATTGTGAAAAACTATAAAAAAAGCCGATTTATAAAAACCGACTTTACGCATTTTGTAGGGTAATGTTTTTATTTGAGAATTATCAAATATATTTTTCCATTTGCATATGGGGGAGTCCTACTTCTTCAAACTCTTCTCCAAAAGTGGTGTAACTCAGTTTATTGTAGAAATAAATAGCAGAATTACGAGCATTTAAAATAATATGAGAGTAACCTTTTTCTTTCATATATTTTTCGGAAAAAAGAACTAATTTTTTTCCCAAACCTTGTCCTTGAAGGTGGTCGTCTGTTGCAACTTGACGCATTTTTATAGTTGTTTCACTTATTATTCTATAAGTCAAACTAACTAAAATTTTGTCTCCTTCAAAAATGCCAAAATGAACATCTTGTTCGTCTTGTGCCAAAAACTCTTCTGTCATTTTTATGCCAAGAGGTTCACGGAGTATTTTATTGCGTAATACAATTGCCTTTTTGTAATCCTCCGATTTATATTTTACAATTCTTATTTCCATTTTTAGTCGTTAAAAGTTATTAAGATAAAAGTTTTTATAGCGACAAGTCAAAGGGAGACTCAAAGTCCCCCTTTGACTAATATCACATTTCAGACGCTAGTGTTACTTCAAGCTTGTATTGACTGGTGAAATATTTAGGCATTGTAGAACTTTGCCAAAGTTTTAAACTTTGGCAAAGTTTGTTACTCGACAATATAAACATAAAGCAACACTAGCTAATTAAAAACTTAACACTTAAAATTAAACATTTATTTTATATACCAATTTTTGTTCCAAGTTTTATTCTTTTTTTGATTTATTATTTTGTTTATTTGCAAATTAAATTTAAAAGCTATAAAAAATGAAAAATATATACGAAGACCTTAAAAAACGAGTTCTTGTGCTTGATGGAGCAATGGGAACTATGATACAAAATTATAAGCTAACAGAAGAAGATTATAAAGGTGAAGAATTTAAAAATCATGATTTTTCGCAAAAAGGAAACAATGATTTACTTTGTCTTACTCAACCCAAAATTATTCAGGCAATCCACGAAAAATACCTTGAGGTAGGAGCAGATATTATTGAAACAAATACTTTTAATGCCAATGCTATTTCTTTAATTGATTATGGATTAGAAAATTATGTTAATGAAATAAATTTTGCAGCGGCACAAATTGCTCGTAAGGCTACAGATAAATTTACCGCAAAAAATCCTGAAAAACAGCGATATGTAGCTGGTTCTTTGGGTCCAACAAATAAAACTGCATCAATTTCTCCAAAAGTAACCGACCCAGGATATAGAGAGGTAGATTTTGATAAACTCGTGGCAATTTATAGCCAACAAGCAAAAGCACTTATTGAAGGAGGCGTTGATATTTTACTTGTTGAGACGGTTTTTGATTCGCTAAATGCAAAAGCTGCACTTTTTGGAATAGAAAATGTTTTGAGAGAGAAGAGCATAAAAATTCCGTTAATGCTCTCTGGCACAATCACTGATGCTGCTGGTAGAACTCTTTCGGGACAAACGGTTGAGGCATTTTTAACATCTTTCCAACATATTGATTTATTGAGCATTGGATTTAATTGTTCGCTCGGTGCAAAAGAAATGAAGCCTCATATTGAGACACTTGCAGCAAAATCTCATTTTAATATAAGTGCGTATCCCAATGCAGGAATGCCAAACGAACTTGGCGAATATACGCAAACGCCAAAAATAATGGCAGAAGAACTGAAATTAATTACTGATAATCAATCTGTTAATATTATTGGAGGTTGTTGTGGAACTTCGCCAGAGCATATTCGAGAATTTGTAAAAATTGCTGAAAAAGCAAATATTAGAAAGGCATTAGAGAATAATCAGAAAACAGAATTGTCAGGATTAGAAGCAATTAGTATCTCAGAAAATTTGAATTTTGTAAATATTGGAGAGCGAACAAATGTTTCTGGCTCGGCAAAATTTAAACGATTAATTTTGGAGGAAAAATACGACGAAGCAATTAGCGTAGCACGTCATCAGGTAGAAAATGGTGCTCAAATTATTGATATTTGCATGGATAATGCAATGATTGATAGTGAGTTTACAATGGCAAAATTTCTAAATTTAATTGCCGCAGAGCCCGACATTGCAAAAGTCCCCGTTATGATTGATAGCTCAAAATGGGAGACTATTGAAGTTGGCTTGAAAATAACGCAGGGCAAAAGTATCGTAAATTCAATAAGTTTGAAGGAGGGCGAGGACGAATTTATTGAAAAAGCGAAAAAAATTAGACAATATGGAGCGGCAGCAATAGTTATACTTTTTGATGAGACTGGACAAGCCTCCGATTTTAATCGAAAAATAGAAATAGCAAAACGTTCTTATAAAATTCTTACAGAAAAAGCTAATTTTCAACCAGAAAACATAATTTTTGACCCCAATGTTTTGCCTATAGGAACAGGAATTGAAGAGCATGATAATTATGCCGTAGATTTTATTGAAGCAACAAAATGGATAAAAGAAAATTTGCCTTTTGCTAAAATAAGTGGAGGAATTAGTAATCTATCTTTCTCTTTTAGAGGGCAAAACACTATTCGTGAGGCTATTCATTCGGTTTTTTTGTATTATGCAATAAAGGCAGGTTTGGATATGGGAATTGTAAATCCTGCATTGCTAACTATTTATGAGGATATTCCGAAAGATTTACTTGAACTTGTTGAGAATTTAGTTTTAAATAAATCAATTTCTAATAATAAAACTAATACAGAGAGACTGTTAGATTATGCTTTAAATAATAAAACGGATAAAAAACAAACTGAGCAAAAAATAGCAGAGTGGAGAAGTGAAAATGTAGAAAAACGTTTGCAATATGCTCTAATTAAAGGAGTTGATGAGTATATTGTGGAGGACTTGGAAGAATGCCGACAGAAATTTGATAAAGCTCTTCAGATCGTAGAAATTCCGCTTATGGCTGGCATGAATAGGGTAGGGGAATTATTTGGTGATGGCAAGATGTTTTTGCCACAAGTAATTAAAAGTGCGAGAGTTATGAAAAAATCTGTGGCTCATCTCAATCCATATATTGTCGCAGAAAGCGAGTTGGGAGCAGAGTCGCTGAGCAAAGGAAAAATTTTGCTGGCAACAGTAAAAGGCGATGTTCATGATATTGGGAAAAATATTGTTTCGGTGATTTTGAGTTGCAATAATTACGAAATTATAGATTTGGGTGTGATGGTTAAACCCGAAGAAATTATGCAAGTAGCAAAAGAGCAAAATGTTGATATAGTTGGACTTAGTGGTCTAATAACTCCTTCGCTTGACGAAATGATAACACTCACAAAAATGCTCGAAGATAATAATTTTACCAAGCCAATTTTAATTGGAGGTGCAACAACTTCGGCTTTGCATACCTCTGTGAAAATTTCTCCAAACTACAAACATTCAGTGTTTTATGTAAAAGATGCCTCCGTTAGCCCCGAAATTATTAATTCTATTTTAAATCCTAAAACAGGAAAATTTTATAGAGAGCAAAACACTCAAAAACAGGCAGATATAAGACAAAAATATGAAAATAGAAAAATTAGAGAGGTTTTAACTTTAGAACAGGCAAACGAAAATAGATTTAAAATTGACTGGGCGAACGAAAAAATTGTAAAACCAGATTTTTTGGGTGTCAAAGTGTTAAAAAATTATTCCCTTGCAGAAATAAGAGAGTATATTGATTGGCAATATTTCTTTCTAAATTGGGGTTTAAAAGGAAAAGTTCCAGATATTTATAAAAATGAAAAATATGGAGAGGAGGCAAAAACTTTGTTTAATGATGCTCAAAAATTATTAGATAAAATTGTAAACGAAAATATTTTGCAAGCAAATGCAGTTATAGGAATTTTTAAAGCTGATTCAGAAATAGATAAGGTTAATATTTTTAATGAAAATAATAAATTATTACACAGTTTAAAAACACCTCGTCAATTGATGATTAAAAAAGATGGCATTCCTAATTATTCTTTATCAGATTTTATTGCTCCAAAAGACTCTAAAATAGATGATTATATTGGAGCGTTTGCCGCAACTACAGGATTAGGAATTGAAAAACACATAAAGAAATTAGAAGCAGAGTATGATGATTATCAAATAATTATGCTAAAAACTCTTGCTGACCGACTTGCAGAAGCATTTGCCGAATTATTAAACGAAAAAATATTGAAACAACTTTGGTATGGTTCAAATAATAATTTAGAAACACCTCTTGATTTACCTTATTTACAGCCAAGTGGCATACGCCCAGCGGTAGGCTACCCTTCTTTGCCAGACCATTCGGAAAAACAAAATTTATTTGAGTTATTAAACGTTCAAGAAAATGCTGAAATAAGTTTAACAGAAAATTATGCTATGTATCCAGCTGCATCTGTTAGTGGATATTATTTTATGAGTTCAAAAGCAAAGTATTTTGGAATAAAAAAACGATAGACTAAAATATATGAAATTGATTTATGGACTACCCACGCAACGTTGAAAAGTTCTGATTATCAAAACAACACGTTGCCAAGTGTTGAGTAAAAAAAGTTAAATTTTAGGTGGGTAACCGGTTTATACTTTATTATCAATAAAATAATTATGAAAAAAAAAGAACATCGTTTAGATTTGATTATTAATATATTACAACTTAATAATTTAAGTTTTGAAAATATTGCCAAATATTTGAAGGAAAAAGACAGTAAAATAAAAACTACACAACGAACTTTTCAACGAGATATTAAAGAAATAGGTCAAAAATACAAAATTAAAATTAAAATAAACCGTAAAGACGGAGTTTATTATATTGTTAGAAATACCAAGGAAACAGAACAGGCTATATCTAAATATAACCTTTCAATATTGCAAAATTCTAGTAGAAAATATAATTTTATAAAAAAAGAAAAACATAATTTGCAAGGAACTATATTTATTCCGAAAATAATTTTTGCAATTAAAAACAATAATATTATAAAAATTAATTATAAAGAAAATTGGAAAATAGAAAGAGAAGATTTTGACTTAGAACCACTTGCATTTAAAGAATTTAAAACAAGATGGTATTTGATTGCCAAAGACAGACGAGAAGATGCTGAAAAACAAATTAAAAATTTTGAGTTATCAAGAATAAAAACAGTTGAACTAACAGAACAAAAAATTGAAGAACATAATTTTGATATAGAACAACATTTTAATAAATATTTTGGAATAAGAACAGACAACGACCCTTACGAAGAAGTTATATTATCAGTAGAACCAACTCATACTAAATATCTTAGAGCAGTTCCTTTGCACAGTTCACAACAAATATTAGAAGGCGAGGGAGAGAACGGAGACAATATTATTAAATTAAAAGTTCATATTACTTTTGATTTTCGTCAAGAAATATTATCTGCTGGTTGGCGAATAGAAGTCATTAAACCAGAACGTTTTAGAAACGAAATGAAAAACGAATTAATTATGATGCTTGGATATTATCAAAAATAAAAAAAAGCCCACCCAGCCCTCCCAAAGGGAGGGAGTTTTATACTGACTTAACTTTTTTCCATTTAGAAAAGAAAAACTCCCTCCCTTTTAGAGAGATGGGGTGGGCTTATTTACGGACTAAAAAAACGAAAACGACAAAATATATTTTTTTAACAACAAGCATAAGCCACAATAATAGCACAAATAAAGAAAAATTAAAAAATGAAAACGACATTTTATTTTAATTAAAAATAATTACGACATTATTTTGTCTTTTAAAAAATAAAGAATTAGTTTTGTAGGATAAAAGTTTACTATCATATTTGATAAAGGTTTGTAAACTAACATTTTTACATCCTAATTTGAACCTTACGGGACTAAATAATTATTTTTATGAAAAATAAAACAACAGCATTTTTACTTTGGGCATTTCTTGGTATATTTTCGG
>JAOZQN010000002.1 GCA_029932195.1 Bacteroidales bacterium
TAAGTAAAAAAAATGGGGAATTAAATTTGGAAGTTTAAAATGAGAATTACTGCCAAAATAGACTCTTTTGGCTATTTTACAAATGGACACTCAATGGAAAAATTAACTAAAATAGAAATACAAAACGACTCACTATATTTTGATTTTGATTTTTAAAAATCTTAAATTTAGTTAAAAACCCAACACATATCTGATTTTCTACATATCTTTGCAAAATATTTAAAATACTAAAAAATGAAGAGAACTATTATTATAACTACCACAATATTTTTTGCTATTTTGTTTTTCTCATTTAAGACTTATGCACAAAGAGATGAACCCGTAAAATGGGAAATTAACCAAGAACAACTCAAAAATAACGAAATAATGCTAACTTTTACTGCAAAAATTGATAAAAGCTGGCATTTATACTCACCATACAACTCAAAAGGAGGAGGACTTCCTCTAACAATAGGACTGGAAGATGAACTTGATAACAAGTTTGAATTGATAGATACAATTATAGAATCTCGTAAACCAATAGAAGTTTATGATGATATTTTTGAAAAAACAGAAATATTTTTTGATGATAATGTATCGTTTAAACAAAAAATAAAAGTAAAAACAAAAAGTGAATTTATATTAAAAGTAATAATATCAGGACAAGCCTGTAGAGAAGATGGACGATGTGTTCGCATTTACAAAGAATTTGAAATTAAAATAAACTAAAATACCCTAATTTAATTTTATTATGAAAAGAATCTTTAATTTATCCATTTTATTTATTGTGTTATTTAACACAAGTATCTATGCACAAGTGGATAATCCCGTAAAATGGAAGGTTAGCCAACAAAAAGTTAGCGACAACGAAGTAATGCTTATTTTTAAAGCAACAATAGACGAGGGCTGGCATTTATATTCACCATTCAATCCACCTGGAGGTTCGGTTGCTTTAGGTATTTATATAGAAGAGGAAGACATCTATAAAAATAAACTCAAATTTTCTGGAAAAATAATAGAATCACCAAAACCAAAAGAGGTTTATGATGATGTCTTTGAAAAAATAGAAATATTTTTTGAACACAAAGCCACTTTTAAACAAAAAATAAAAGTTATTTCAGAAACAGATTTTACTCTCACAATTACAGTGGACGGGCAAACTTGTTTGGAGGATGGACGTTGTGTTGCTTTTTCGGAAGACTTTGATTTTCAGATAAAAGGAGCACCAAAAGCAGAAGAAATTGAAGAAACACCACCAATAATTGAAGAAAAAACAGATACTTTAGATATTGACACTTTAGATATAGTTAATTTAGATACTAATATTGTTGAAAAAGAGATTGATACAATACAACGTATAAGTTTAGAACGAGGTAAAACTACTCCAATAATTATATCTGAAAATAATTGGGCAAACAAAGACGAAAAAAAATCATTATTCTGGTTTTTCTTTATCGCATTGGGTTTGGGACTTACCGCCTTGCTCACACCCTGCGTATTTCCTATGATTCCTATGACTGTCTCGTTTTTTATAAAAGGAGAAGGCGAAAAAGCAAAAGGCAGAATGCAAGCAATTATTTATGGAGTATCAATTGTAGCAATTTACACGCTCCCAATCGCAATAATTATAGCAATTGCCAATTTGGGAGGCAAAGGAGCAGTCTCGGCAGATTTTGCTAACTTCCTAAGCACTCACTGGTTACCAAATGTATTTTTCTTTTTGATATTTGTAATATTTGCCGCCTCGTTTTTTGGAATGTTTGAAATTACACTACCAAACTGGATGCTAAATAAATCTGACAAACAAACGTCAAAAGGCGGATTAATAGGAATATTTTTTATGGCATTCACACTTGTGCTTGTATCGTTCTCATGCACAGGACCTATTGTTGGCGGGATTATCGCACAATCTACGCAAGGCGGAGATATGCTAAAACCAATTGTGGGCATGCTCGGATTTTCTATGGGTGTTGCAATACCGTTTACGCTGTTTGCATTTTTCCCATCGCTACTCAAAAACCTCCCAAAATCAGGCGGTTGGCTCAATTCAGTAAAAGTTGTTCTCGGATTTATAGAACTTGCACTTGGACTAAAATTCCTAAGTATTGCCGACCAAACTTACCACTGGGGAATTTTGGACAGAGAGGTTTATATTGCATTTTGGATAGTAATTTTTGCTTTGTTGGGCATGTATTTGCTTGGCAAAATAAAATTCTCTCACGACAGCGATATGCCCTACTTAAAAGTTCCACGACTTATGATGGCTATAATAGTTTTTACTTTCGTAATTTATCTCGTTCCAGGAATGTTTGGTGCTCCACTAAAAGCCCTTTCGGGATATTTGCCACCAAATTCAACCCACGATTTCAACCTTGCAGGCATGATAAAAGGCGACCAAGAATCTACAATTTGTGAAACACCAAAATATGAGGACGAACTTCACTTACCTCACGGATTAAGAGGTTATTATGAAGTATATCAAGCACTTAATTGTTCAAAAGAAAATAAGAAACCAGTTTTTATTGATTTCACTGGACACGGCTGTGTAAACTGCCGACAAATGGAAGAGAACGTTTGGTCTGATCCAAAAGCTCTTAAAATTCTAAAAGAAGATTACGTTATTTTATCACTTTACGTTGATGATAAGAAGGTTAAAGTGCCAGAAAAAGAATGGTTTACTTCTTCTGCCGACGGAAAAGTTAAGAAAACTCTTGGAAAACAAAACTCTGATATTCAAACAGTTAATTTCAATAAAAATTCGCAGCCATACTACGTATTAATAGACCACAACGGAGTAGTATTGGCAGAACCAACAGAGTTTAATCCAAAAGTAGAAGATTTTATTGAATTTTTAGAAGAAGGCAAAAAAGAATACGCAAGACTTCACCCATTTTAGAGTTTTGAATTGAACTATTAAACCCAATTAATGTCTAAATATTTAAAAATAGTAATTTTTTTTTAAATATTTAGACATTTTTATTTGTATATAACCTTATATTATTGTTATTTTGTATTTAGGATAAAAATAGTTTCTTGATACAATTGTTATAAAAAACAATATTATTATTAAAATTTAAAATGGATAATAAAAAAACACCCGTAAAATTTAATAAAGTATATAATCTTTTATTAAATCAAAAAATAGCCGAGTCAATAATTATTTTAAAAGAAATAATAAAAGAAGACAAAAGTGCCGAAAATAAAAATGAATTAGAAAAACATACAGAAACTTATAAATATTTATTAGAATATTATAAGCAAGGGATTGAAGACCCCTATCGAAAAAAAATACATTCCGATATTTTAAAATCACTTTTTGACCTTACTGATAAAATAAGAGAATCTATTTTGGCACAAAATCTTTCGCTAAAAACTTATGAATGGAAACGTAGAAAAGAAAAATATTCGCTGAAAATTATTAACAAAACAAACAAATTAATAAATACAAAATCGGATTTAGAAGACGACAATCAAATGAAAAGTCGTTTACAAATAACAAGAGATATTTTTATATCTTTATGGTTTACAGATAAATATACAGAATCTGAAAGCATTAGTGCAAAAGAATTTTTCTTATCCGAGAATATTTATTGGGACGAAAAAGCACTTGCAGTAAGTGCAATAAACTTAAGTTTGTTCAAAAGTTTTGATGCACGAAAAATAGATTTACTTTTTGATATTTTTCAAGAAAACGAAGATAGAATTTGGCAACGAGCACTGGTAGGACTAATAATTTCGTTATATATACACGAAGACCGAATACAATTTTATCCAGAACTATCCAAAAAAATTAATAATATATCAGAAATAAGCAAGGCTGAAGAAAAAATAGAACATGTAATTCTTCAACTAATAAAAACCAAAGAAACAGAAGACATAATTAAAAAATTTCGTGAAGAAATTTTACCAGAAGTAATTAAATTTCAACCAAAAATTAATAGTAAATTAGACTTAGACGAAATTATTTCCGAAAGTCTTATTGAAGATGAAAATCCAGATTGGGAAAAGATTTTTGGAGAAGATTCTGCTGGTTTTGTAAATAAAATGGAGGAATTTTCCATGATGCAAATGGAAGGTGCAGACGTGCTAATGAGTGCATTTTCTCAACTTAAAGATTTTAACTTTTTCTATGATTTAATAAACTGGTTTACACCTTTCTACCAAGAGAATTTAGAAATAAAAAAAGTTTTTAAAAATCATGTAGAAGGAACAGTTAAAGAATTTGATTCTGATAAGTTTTTAGAGCAATTAGAAACATCGTCTTATATGTGTAACTCCGATAAATACTCATTTTGTTTGAACTTGGAACGAATGCCAGCACAAGAAAAAAATATGGTTCTAAATCTTTTCAACATGCAAATAGATTCCATAAGCGAAGTGGACGAAACAGATAATTTATCAGACGAACTTGGTGGCGAGCAACAAATTATAACTCAGTATATACAAGACCTTTATAGGTTTTTCAAACTTTATAAAGATAAGAAAGAATTTGCAGATATTTTTAGTCTGAAATTAGATATTTATAAAAAAGATTTTTATAAAAAAGTAATAAAAAATGATTATAGTATTCAAAATATAGCAGAATTGTATTTTGAAAAAAAATACTACGACGATGCAATTGAAGCTTTTAAAAAAATATTAGAAAGCGGAGAAAGTGAATCAGTTTTTTACGAAAAAATAGGGTATTCTTATCAACGATTATTAGATTATGAAAATGCTCTTGATTATTATCATAAAGCAGAGTTATTTGACGTTAATACTAAGTGGATTAATAAAAAAATTGCATTCTGTAATTTAAAATTAAATAATTATCAGAAAGCATTAGAACATTACCAAAAAGTAGAAAAAGAAGACCCAGAAGATCTTCATACTCAAACAAATATTGGGCATTGTTACTTGCACATGAAAAACTATGAAGAGGCTTTGAAATATTATTTTAAAGTGGAATTTTTTGCACCGTCGAATATCAAAGTAATGAGACCAATAGCCTGGTGCTCGCTAATTGAAGGAAAAATAGAACAGGCGATAAAATATTATACAAAATTATTAGAAAAAGAAGCTACAAAATATGACTACATGAACCTGGGACATTCATATTTTTGTAAAAATGATAAATTAAATGCGATAAAATATTATAGAAAAAGTTTGGAAATATTTAAAAATAATAGTAAATTTGTTACCGAATTTGAAGAAGACCAACATTATATCCAGAAACATGGAATTATTGAATTTGATATAAAACTAATGTTAGATTTAATTTTAACCATATAATAATAAAATTTTATTTGCTATCATCTGACAACAAATAAGTTAAATTAAAAGAGTATAATAACTCTTTAATAAACATTAACTATTGAAGAATATTTTTCATAAAAAAGTCATTAATATTTTTGAAAAAAAAAAAAAGATATTAACTTTGCAATCTTAAATAAAAACTCATAATACAATCGGAATTATTAAAATATTTCCATAAAAATTTTATACCATGATAATTGTTGCAGTAAAAGAAAACGAAAACATAGAAAGAGCTCTCAAAAGATTTAAGAGAAAATTTGAAAAAACCAGAGTAATGAGAGAAATACGTGCAAGAAAAGTATATAAAAAGCCATCGCAAGCTAAAAGAGAAATGATAAGTAAGGCTGTTTATATTCAAGGACTTAAAAGAGAGAATGACGAGGTGTAAAACTCAAAATTTAAAATTTGATTTTTGTTTCATAAATTTTTTTTTGTGCCATAATCACTCGTGATTATGGCTTTTTTTAGTATAACATTTTTTTTATGAATAATCTAAAAATAAATACATTAGAAACAGCAACAAAAGTTCCATTTAATTTAGATGGTAAAATAATGTTTGGTAATTCTAGTGTAGAAATAATACACCTGACCCTAAAACCCTCCGAAAAATTGGATAAACATACAAATCCAGCAGACGCTGTCTTTTATGTTTTGTCGGGGAAAGGCATACTTTTTTATGATGACAAGAAGATCGAAGTTTCTGCTAATTCTTGTTTTGAAATAAAAAAAGAAATAAAAAGAGGTTGGGAAAATACAAATAACTCGGAGCTTAAACTTCTTGTAGTAAAACAATTAGTCGTTAGTTAAAAGTGGCGTTTTTCGCAAGTGCCAATTTTGTCGTTACTTTTGAAATTTTAAAATACTCATTTACAAATGTAAACTTCAATTCTAAAATTTCAAAAAAGCCTTGAACTTAACACCCGTGAAAAATGCCTTAAAAGTTGATTAATTATATCAAAAACTATATTCTTGCGTCCACTCCGAAAAGCATCTTTTTGCCAAACTCGGCGTTGGATACTTATTTTAAAATACTCATTTACAATAAGTGCAATGAGACATGCTCATTGTATTTTTAAAATTTGTATCCGCCTTTATTTTGAAAAAAATAGACTTATCGGAACGGACTCATTCTTTAATAATTTCGTAATTCTAAAAATAATTATTCTGAGATGAAATACATTGGAAAAATAAATATAATGCCACTAAAAGCATTATTAGACCCACAAGGGAAAGCAGTAAATCAAAACATGGAGAACATTGGTTTTAAGACAGTTTCAGATGTTAGAATAGGCAAACATATAGAAATAAAACTTGAAGCAGATGACAAAAAACATGCAGAAGAATTAGTAAATGAGGCTTGTAAGAAAATATTGTCAAATGTAGTAATGGAAAGTTACGAATTTACAATAGAAGAAATTTAAATGAAGAAGAAACTTTTAAATATTTTAAAAATAACAATTTTTATATCAATTGGTGTATTTTTATTTTGGCTTGTTTATAGAAAACAAGATATTGGTGAAATAAAAGAAGCACTGTTACAAGCTGATTTAAAATGGATTATACTTTCTCTGTTTTTCGGATTGCTCAGTCATTTGAGTAGAGCAATACGCTGGAAAATACTAATAAAACCTTTGGGTTACAATCCTAAAATCAAGAATTTATTTTTTTCAGTAATGGTAATGTATCTTACCAACCATGCAATACCTCGCTCTGGCGAATTTGTGCGTTGTGGAATTGTGGATAGATATGAAAAAATACCTTTCTCTAAATTACTTGGAACGGTTATAGCAGAGCGAGTTATAGATGTATTAATGCTTGCAATTCTAACTCTGATTGTCTTTGCAACACAATATTCTGTAATATTAGATTTTGTAAATAATAATCCTGGAATAATTGAAAATATATCAAATATTTTCAACTCAATACCATTAATTATTGGAGTTTCTCTTTTTGGAATTATTATTTTAGTCATTTTATTTATTTTCAGAAAGAAAATAGTAAAAACAACTATTTATAAAAAAATAGAAGAGACTTTAAAAAATTTCGCTACTGGTTTTAAAACAGTTATTTCGTTAAAAGAAAATAAACTTGCCTTTTTATTACACACAATATTTATTTGGGCAATGTATTTTGTAATGATATATACTGTATTTCTTTGTTTTGAAGACACACGTAACTTACCAGTCATGACTGGACTAACCATCTTTGTTCTAACGGCTTACGGAATTGTAATTCCTTCACCGGGAGGTATTGGGACTTGGCATTTTATTGCAATTGAAACTCTATTTATTTATGGTGTGCCAAAAGACCCAACGGGAAATACTTTTGCTATTGTAGCCCATGAGTCTCAAATGATTATGCTTGTAGTAGTAGGATTTATTTCACTTATTTTACTTCCTATTTTAAATAATAAAATTCAAAAAAAATAAAATTTTCAATCTAAATTATTATCAAAAAAATGAATGACACAATGAAAAAAGCATCTCTAATTTTAAACATAATTCTTGTTGCAGCAGTAATTCTACTATATGTAGATAGATTTGCAAACACTGGAGAAGAAAACAAAAATGCAAAAAAGAACAATCATACAGAAATAGAGTCATCGGGCTATCCAGAAGTTGTTTACATAAACATGGACTCACTTGTTAGTGGATACGACCTTTATAATGTTCTTAGTTTAGAATTAATGCAAAAACAACAGGGCTTTGAAACTCAGCTTAATTCAAAAATGCTTTCTTATCAAAATAGAACAATGAAATTGCAAGCAGACTACGAAAAACATGTTATCACAAGTGCAAATTATCAGAAAAAAGCAGAAGCAATGATGTATGAACAACAACAAATTGCTGGTTGGCAAGAAGAAAAAAGTATGGAATTAATGGAAGACGAGCAAAATTTAACACTCAGAATATTAGATAGCATAATTACTGTTGTAAACGAATATAACAAAGACGAAAAACATAAATTAATTGTAAATAACTCTTTTGGCGGAGTATTACTATATGGAGACACAGGTCTAAATATCACAGACACAATACTTTCCTCTCTTAATTCAAAAGTAGAACAAGCAAAATTATTAGCACCAAAAGAAGACAACGCACAATAAATTATCAATATAGCTCCCCTTCACTTCAAAGTGAGAGTGGATAATAACATTCACCCCCTCACTTCAAAATGAGGGGGTGAATGTTTATAATCTAAAATTTATGAATTTTGCAACACAATATTTTAATCGATTTAATGTTCTACTGGCTCAAATAAAAACGAAGCCAGACGTGAACTTAAATATTATTATTGTAATTCCTGTATTTAATGAAAATAATCTTGTAAAAAGTTTAAAATCAATATCTAATAATACTAATTTTAGCGAAAGAATTGAAGTAATAATTGTTATAAACTCTTCAGAAAATAGTTCGGAAGAGATAAAAAACAGAAATAAACAAACACTTATTGAAGTTGATAATTTCATAAAAGAAGATAAATCTGATATAAAATTTTATACGATTTATAAGCCTAATCTTCCACAAAAAACAGCTGGAGTTGGACTTGCTCGTAAGATAGGAATGGACGAAGCTATTCACCGATTTTCTCAAAATAATAATCCAAATGGTATCATCGTGAATTTTGATGCAGATACTTTATGCCAAGAAAACTACATTCAATCAATTGAAAATCAGTTCAAAAACAATCCAAAAACAAATGCTTGCTCAATTCATTACGAACATATTATTGAGGGTGATGACTATGATAATAATATATATGAAGCAATAATTTTATACGAACTCTATTTGCATTATTATATTCAGGCATTGCGTTATATAAAATTTCCATATTCCTATCATACAATAGGTTCTGCCTTTGCAGTGCGTGCAAATGTGTATGCAAAACAAGGTGGAATGAACACACGTAGGGCTGGTGAAGATTTTTATTTCTTACATAAAATTATCCCTCTTGGAAATTTTCATGAAATAAAAAATACCACAATTTATCCGTCGCCACGCCCTTCCGACAGAGTGCCTTTTGGAACTGGACGTGCTGTAAATAATATAATTGACCAAAAAGATACACAATATTTAACTTATAATTTTAACAGTTTTTTAGCTCTGAAAAAGTTTTTTGCTCAATTAAATATTCTATTTAAGGAAAACAAAATAAACAATTTAAAAATTGATAAAATATTATTAGATTTCTTACTCAAGAATAATTTTGAAAACGATTTAATAAAAATAAATAAAAATAGTCCGAATATAACTATCTTTACAAAACGCTTTTACGACTGGTTTAATGCTTTTAGAATACTCAAATTTTTAAACTATTCACACGAAAATTATTTTACAAAAACACCTATAAAAACAGAAGCAAAAAAGTTATATAATTTACTAAATAACAATAATTTAAGTAGCAATATTAATGCAAAAGGATTATTGAAATTGTATATAAAGCTACATCTTAAAAAATAAAATTTTATGCTAAAACACATTATTTGGGACTGGAACGGAACACTTTTAGATGACGCTTGGCTTTGCGTTGATGTTATGAATAACATATTAAAAAAATATAATATGTCAGAAGTAACACTCGAAACTTACAGAGAATTATTTGATTTTCCTGTAAAAAACTATTATGCTAAAATAGGTTTTGATTTTGATAAGATTTCATTTGAAAAAGTTGGGACTGAATTTATAGAAAATTATAATAACAGAGTTTCGGAATGCAAATTGCAAAAAGATGCAAAACATGTTATAGATCATTTTCACTCACACGGAGTAGAGCAATCAATTTTATCGGCACGAGACAAAGTACAGTTAAACTTAGATCTAGATCATTATGATATAAAAAGATATTTCACACATATTTCTGGTTTAGATAATCATTATGCTTCAGGAAAATTAGAAAATGCAAAACTATTATTAGATAAAATAGATGCAAAACCATCTGAAATATTGATGATTGGCGATACAACTCATGATTTTGAGATTGCCAAAAAACTTCGTTTGAACAGAATAATTTTAGATATAGGGCATCAATCTACTAAAAAATTGAAAAAGCTTGATGCTATAATCGATAATAATTTATATGAAGTGGCTCACCCTAAAGTTTCAATTAATACAAAAGAGTTTTTTTAGAAAATATGGAAAATAAATTCAAAATAACTCTATTTTTAGAAAAATTACACTATTTTTCTACACTTGCCTTGGTATTTTCGTTTCCATTTAGCATTTATATTGTAAAAATTGTTATTTTTTTATGGCTTTTCACTTGGCTTTTACAACTAAAAAAATCACTGTTTACAAAACCTACTAATAAATTATATCTATTATCAATAGTTGTTTTTTTTATTTTACATTTAATTAGTTATTGGTATTCGGAAAATGGAGAAGAATCGCTAAAAAATACATTTAAGTTAATTTATTTTCTTATTTTCCCTTTTATAATCCTATTTAACAGTAGTTTATATAAGAAAAACTTTAAAAATATTCTATCATTTTTTGTTCTCGGAAATATTACTGTCTCTCTTATTTGCCTTATAAATGCTTTTTATAATTCATTTAATTTTAGTGAAGGAAAAATAATATTTCAAGCATCGGTAGAGAAACAATTACCTTTTTTTCAATCTATTAGCGATACTGGAAATTATTTTTTTTACGATAGCTTTTCTTTATTTCAGCATCCCAGTTATTTTGCAATGTTTGTCGTTTTTTCTATCCTTATTTTATTTTTTCTTAAAATAAATAATAATAATAATAACGAAGATAAAAACAAATTGGTTAAACTCCTTTCAAACAAATATATACTCCCCACACTTATAATTTTTCTAATATTAATAGTTTTTTTACTATCGTCTAAAATAAATGTATTTGCTATTTTTATTGTTTCTATATTTTTTGTTTTAACATTAAAAATAAAATATAAATATATAATGTTTTTAAGTCTTATTACTTTTTCAACAATTTTTATAGTCTCTAATCCTCGTTTTTTTGGCTTTTTTAAAAATATTTCTGGAAATGCTGAAAATAAAGAGGTAAAAATACAATCGGCAACAAGTAGGCTGTTTATATGGGAGTCCGCAATGGAAATAGCAAGTAAAAATATACTTTTTGGAGTTGGTGCAGGTGATGTTAAAAGTTCTTTAATAGAAAATTTTGAGATAAAAAAATATGATAAACTTATTAAAAAGAAATATAATACTCATAACGAATTTATAGAAACTTTTGTAAAATTAGGATTAATTGGTTTATTAATATTTATTTCTACTTTTGTCTTTGCTTTTAAAAATGCCATAAAACAGAAAAAACCGCTTTTAAGTTGGTTTTTAATAATAATTATTCTTAATTTTTTGGTAGAAAGTATGCTTTATAGAATTGCAGGAGTCTATTTTTTCGCTTTTTTTATTAATCTTCTCATTTTTACAGATTATAAAACAATAAAATTAAATAAATATAAAATTAATTTAAAAAGTCTATTATCATTTAAAAATATTATAAAAACAATTACTGTTTTATTAATTATCTCATCAATTATTAGTATTAAAATTTTAACGAAAAAAGAAGAAATTACTACTGTTTACAAAGAATACCCATTTTTGGATAAACCAATTGTAAGAATATTTACAAATAAAATGTATAAATTGGTAGATAAAAATAATCTTTGGGAACAAAAAATGTATTGGAATTTACCTGAAACAGATAAAAATACAGCAATTCCTTTTAAAAATAAAATAAATGAACATGGAAACTACAAATTATATTCCTTAATAAAATTTTATGATAATGATAGCACAGTAAACCCTAGAATAACAATAAAAGTCAATTATACAGATAGTTCTTTTGAATATAAAAGCAATAATTTTATAATTAAAAATGGAAAGTGGAATTATTATGAAGTTCAAATACAAACAGATACATCTAAAATATTAAAAAATATTTCGGGTTGGATATTAGACCACAGTAAGGTTGATGGTGAAAAACATATAGAGGTCAAATATATTGGACTAATAAAAAAACATGATAAATATTTAATGAATGAATAAATCAAAAAAGATAATAGGAGGCTCTATTGCTAACTGTGTGCATGTTAGTGGTGTTTACGAATTTTTGAGAATTGCCGAACAACAACAAAATACAATTAATTTTTTGGGAGCAGCAGTAGATGTAAATAAATTTGTAACAGAAATCATAAAATTTAAACCAGACATTGTTTGCATAAGCTATCGTCTGACAGCAAGTGGATTAGATGCTGTTTTAACTCATTTTTTCAATAAATTAAAAACTGAAAAATTAATTGAAAATAAAATATTTTATTTTGGAGGAACACCTGAATGTATTAAAGTTGCTAAAAAATTTAACTATTTTACACATTTTTTTAAAGGAGAAGAGAATTTTGAAGTGATAAATAATTCCTTAAACTTCTCAAATAGATTAGAAGAGTCATTAAATGAAAATAAAGTTTTTAGAGCTTCATTATTTGATATTCAGATAAATAAAAAAAGCATACAACAAAATAATGAATATATTTTACCAATGATTAGGCATCATTTTGGCTTACCAACCTTAGAAAAAACAATTCAAGGTATAGAAAAAATAGCAAAAGCAGAAGTTGTAGATGTTATTTCGCTGGCAACCGACCAAAATGCTCAGGAGTTCTTTTTTGAACCTCAAAAAATGGATGAAAATTTATCTGGTGCAGGAGGAGTTCCTGTAAGAACAGAAGACGACTTAATAAAAATATATCAAGCAAGTCAAATGGGTAATTATCCAAGACTACGAATTTACTCAGGAACACAAAATTTGTTAAAATGGGCAGAAATGAGCCTCCGAACCATAAATAATGCCTGGGGAGCAATTCCATTATTTTGGTATAGTGAGCTTGATGGACGTTCCAAACGAAATTTAAAAACAGCAATATATGAAAACATGCAGACCATAAAATGGTATGCCAAACAAAATATCCCCGTAGAAATAAATGACTCCCATCAATGGAGCTTGCGAGAAACAGCAGACGTAATGGCAGTTTTTGACGCTTATCTTGTTGCTTATAATGCTAAAAAATTAGGAGTAAAAACATATATTTCGCAGCTAATGCTAAATACTCCACGTCTTACTTCACCAAATATGGATATTGCTAAAATGCTTGCTAAGAGTGAATTAATAGGAGAATTGGAAGACGAAAATTTTACAGTATTAAAACAAATTAGAGCTGGTTTAACTCATTTTTCTACAGATATAGATGTTGCAAAAGGGCAACTTGCCGCTTCAACTGTTTTGGCTATTGCTCTTAAACCTCAAATAATTCATGTTGTAAGTTACTCAGAGGCAAGCCATGCAGCGACTCCTGAAAATGTAATTGAAAGCTGTAAAATAGTAAAAGGAGTTATTAGAAATATGTGGAAAGATCTACCAGACCTTTCTCAAGACAAAAAAATTATTAAGCGAAAAAATTATTTAATAAAAGAAGCTAAAATATTAAAAGAAATATTTTTAAATATTTTCCAAAATAAAACAACTGACGTTTTGTCATCACCAGAATGTTTATCAAAATTTGTTAAATTAGGTTTTCTTGATGCTCCACAACTGCGAGGAAACCCTGTTGCACTTGGCAAAGTAAAAACAAGACCAAATAACGGAGGCTACGATTTAGTAAACGACAATGGAAAAGTAATCTCTATTTCTGAATATTCTAAAAAATTGATACAATAATATGTCTAAAAAAATAGCAATAATTGGAGCTGGAAATAGTGGCTTGACAATGGCAGCATATCTATCTAAACACAAACACGATGTAAGCATTTGGAACAGAAGCAGTAATAACATTTCAGAATTAATAAAAAACAAAACTATTAAAATTTCTGGGATAATTAATGGTGAATTTGCTATATCGGAAGTTGGTTTAAGTTTAGAAAAAACAGTTAAAAATGCTAAGTGGATTTTTATCACAACACCTGCCAATTCTCATAAAGAAATTTTGATAAAACTGTCAAAATATGTTGAACCACAATCAATTGTAATTTTATCGCCTGGACGAACCTTCGGAATTATTGAGGCAGAAAAAATATTTTCAAAAAATAATAAGAATAATATTATAGCAGAATCACAAACAATTGTTTTTACTTGTAGAAAAATTACTGAAAGAAATGTAAATTTGATAAAAATAAAAAATAATGTTCTGCTTTCTACTAAAAAAATTGAAGATACTCATCAAATTATCAATGACTTACCAGACTGTTTGAAAAACTCTTTTAAAATAGCAAATTCATTTTTAGAGACTTCACTTGGTAATGTGGGAATGATTTTGCATGTTGCACCATTATTATTGAATATTGGTTGGGTAGAAAGCGATAACACAAAATTCAAATATTATTATGAAGGTATAACTCCTTCTGTAGCAAGACTATTACAAAAATTAGATGACGAAAGATTAGAAGTAGCAAAAAAATTAAATTTTAATATAATTTCGTTAATAGATTGGTTTGCTGAATCTTATAATGTAAAAGCAAATAATATTTATGATTGTATAAAAAAAACAGATGCTTACAACGACATTGATGCACCTAAAACACTTCAACACAGGTATCTATACGAAGATGTTTCTACGGGATTAGTCCCTTTGGCATATATTGGCAAACAACTTGGATTAGACTTAAAAATAACAAATTTAATTATAGATTTGGCATCAGAAGTATTAAATTATAATTTTCGACAAAACGGTAGAAAAATTAACTTAACAGATTTATTTTGAAAAACAAAAACATATTAAATTCAGATAGTTACGTTCCTGTAATTCTTGGCAGTGGCATAAATTCACTTGGAATAGTGAGAAGTTTTGCCGAGCAAAAAATAAAAAGTGTAGTATTAGACCACGTAAAATCTCATGCCTTCTATTCAAAATATTCCTACGGAGAACTTGTTGCGAATCCAATAACAGAAACAGATAATTTTATAAAAGATTTAATTTTATTTGGGAAAAAATTAAAAAATAAAGGATTTATTATTGCAACAAATGATGAGTGGTTGCTACCTATAAGTAGGAATCAGAAACAATTAGAAGCATATTATTATTTCCCAATGTCAGAAAATAAAGTTATAGAAATATGTTCGGATAAAGAAAAACTTTATAGCTTTGCAGAAGAAAATAAAATACCATATCCTAAAACTTTTTTCTTGAAAAACATTCATGGAATAGAAAAAATAGAAGCAGAAATTATTTATCCTTGCATATTAAAACCTACAATAACAGTGGGTTTTACCGAGAAGTTAAAAACAAGAGGAAGAGTATTTCGTTTGGAAAATAAAAAAGAATTAATAAAAATAATTGATAAAATAAAAAAAGCAGATTTATCAAATATTCCTTACGTATTACAAGAATATATTTATGGAGGAATAGAATCTCTTTATACAATCACCACATATTCAAATAAATACGGTAACATTATCGCATATTCAACAGGGCATAAAATAAGGCAAAATCCTCCCGATGCAGGAACAATTGTTTCGGGAAAAGTAACACCACAACCAGAATTATACGAATATGCAAAAAAATTAATAAAAAATGTAGGATTTTATGGTATTGCAAATACCGAATTTAAAAAAGATAGCAAAAACGGAGAATTTAAACTGATAGAAATAAATCCAAGACCAGGAAAATGGAACTACTCTGTTACTGCTTCTGGAATAAATATGCCAATTATTGCATTAAAAGAAGCAGAGGGTGAAAAATATAATAAAATTCAAACATCTGATAACGAGTTAATTTGGCTTGTTTTTATAGAAGATTTTTTACTCTCTCTATTTTTATTTAAGAAAAAAGGTTATCCTGAATTTAATATTTCTTTTAGTCAATGGAGAAAATCGATAAAAGGCAAAAAAGTATTTCCTATTTTTTCAATAAAAGATATATTGCCTTATTTTCATTATTTAATAACATTGATACGATAAAAAAACTTCTTAATGTCATATAAAAACAAAACAGTTTTTGCATTAAAATGGGTTTCTGGAATGCAGGCTTATATTTTTTTAAGCAGGTTTATTATAAATCTTATTCTTGCAAAATTATTGCTACCAGAAGATTTTGGACTTGTGGCAATTGTGGTTATTATTACCGAAGTGCTTACAGCCGTTGCCGATTTAGGATTTAATGCTGCAATCATTCAAAAAAAAGAAATTTCAAAAGGCGACATCAACACCGCTTTTTTGTTAAATACTGTGCTTTCGCTGTTTTTAACAATAGCAGTATTCTTTTCAGCTAGCTTAATTTCAGGATTTTATAACGACATTAGGTTAGAACCATTAATTCAATTATTGTCAATAATATTATTTGTTAGAGCCATAACTTCGGTGCAAATAGCAATAGCAGACAGAAATTTAAACTTCAAA
The DNA here is from genome assembly GCA_029932195.1 of Bacteroidales bacterium. Lineage (GTDB taxonomy): Bacteria > Bacteroidota > Bacteroidia > Bacteroidales > JAOZQN01 > JAOZQN01. The sequence goes on from JAOZQN010000002.1 coordinate 16,644, forward strand.
AAAGTAGTTTTAATCACAGGAATTGCAATAACGGTGAGTTCTATTGTCAAAGTTGTGTTAGCATTTTTAGATTTTGAAGCTAAAAGTATTGTGATTGGAGAAATAGTAAACCATTCAATAATTTCTATATTATTCTGGATAACAACAACTTGGAAACCATCTTTAAAATTTGTAAATAAAGACAGTTTTAAAAAATTATTTTCATTTGGCTCAAAAATAATGCTAACAAACACTCTTAGTTTGATAAGTCAAAAAATTGATATACTGTTAATTGGAAAACTCGTATCAGCATCTCTTGTAGGCATCTATTCTTTTTCATTTATGCTTTCTACTGTTTTAGCGGCTTTTATTAATGCAATTGTCCGGCGAGTAATTTTCCCAAGTTTTTCAAGAATACAAGAAAATGATAAAAATATCCAAACCTTATATTTAGATGCTGTTAAATTTATTTCCATAATTAGTGTGCCTGCTTCGGTAGGATTATTTTTTATTGCTCCCGAATTTGTGAAATTATTTCTCAAAACAGAATGGAACGAGGCAGTTATTATTATTCAAATTTTAAGTATTTTTGGAATATCAAACTCATTGGGAGGTGTGCTTTGGGGACAAGTATTAAAAGCTAAAGGACGACCAGCTATGGTGCTGATAATGACAATAATACGATTGATTTCTTTAACTATTTTTATCTTTATTGGCTCAAATTGGGGCATAATTGGAATTGCCACTTCTGTTGCAATTTATGGTTGGATTTTCAGATTTGTTTACCAACACATAATAAATAAAATAATAAAAATATCAATGTTAGACTATCTTAAAGCTCTAAAAAACACTACATTAGCCTCAATAACAATGGCAACAGTTTTGTTTTTTATTAGACTTTTGAATAATTCTATTTTTATTAATGATATTTTTCTTTTTGTAATAATTATTGTTGCAGGAATTTTAAGTTATGGTTTTATACATTGGACTTTTTTTAAATCTGACATAAAAAAAATAATTTCTACAATAAAAAAATAGGCGTTTTTCACGGGTGCCAATTTCAAGGCTTTTTTGTAATTTTAGAATTGAAGTTTACCCTTGTAAATGAGCATTTTAAAATTTCAAAAGTAACGCCGAAATTGGCACTCGTGAAAAACGCCAAAAAATAAAATGATTTATTTATAATGCAAGTTTTTATCCCAAACAACTTTCTCCCAGAAAGAAAATATATAATTGAGATTTTAATTCATAATTTTCTTGGATTAAAATATGAGATAAGTTTTCATAACAAAAAATCGTATGTTTTTTTATTAGAAAATAAAAATAAATTAGTTTTTAAAGATGCTTTTTTTTCTAATTTTGAAGAAAGAAACGGTTATTTATCTGGAAATAATTTGCCTGAAAAAGTAAAATTTTCGGAAAATAAATTTACATTAGAAAATGATATTCCAATTATTTTTGGCAACAAAAAAACAGATATTTCTGATACCGAAATAATTTGTGAAAATGATATTTTTGCCAGTTCATTTTTTATGCTAACTCGTTGGGAGGAACTGGTTATTAAAGATAAAGATAACCATAATAGATTTCCAGAAGAACTATCTTTTTCTATAAAAAATAAAATCCATTTCCGACCAATTGTAAACGAATACGTAGAAATGCTTTGGAATATGCTCAAATTTTTAGGCATATCTCAAAAAAGGAAGGAGAAGAAATATGAAGCCATTATTACTCACGATATTGACTTTATAAAAAGATATGATAAATTTTCAAAATTAATAAAAGCAATTGGTGGAGATATTCTTTTAAGAAAAAATCCTTTTTTGATACCAAAAACTAAAAAAAATTATATAGATATAAAAAAAGGAAAAGAGAATGATTTATACGATACTTTTGATTATTTGATGGATATTTCGGAAAAAAATAAAATAAAATCTCGCTTTTATTTTATTCCTGGAATGCTTGGAGAAAAAGATGTTAGATATAATATTACCAATAATTTTGTATCAGAAATTACAAAAAAAATATTAGACAGGGGACATATTGTGGGTTTGCATGGAACTTACGATAGTTATAATTTACCCGAAAAATTTACGACTGAATTAGAGCGATTAAAAAAAATAACACCCGAAATAACAGAAGGTAGGCAACACTATTTAAGATTTGAAAATCCTACAACTTGGCAAATTTGGGAGCAAAACAACTTACTATACGACAGCACAATAGGGTATTCAAAAGATGGGGGGTTTAGAGCAGGAATTTGCTACGAATATCCAATTTTTGATCTAATTGAACGAAAACGATTAAACTTAATAGAACGTCCATTAATTGTTATGGAAGGAGCAATAAAATCATCTTATCCAGAACCAAAACTTTTTTATGATAAAATAATTGAATTAAAGAATATTGTAAAAAAATATAATGGTAAATTTGTCTTCCTTTGGCACAATAGTAATTTTAATACAGAGGAATGGCTTACTTATAAAAAAAAATATTCACAAATAATTGCAGAAATAGTATGATCGTTTTTATTTATATTTTATTTCTATATTCTGGGCTGTTAAAATCAGTATTTTTATTCTACAACATAGAATTACCTATTGATATTACTCTTATAACAGCTTGTTTATTAGTTATTTCCTTTTTTATTGATGTTTGGAAAAATAATTTTAAAGTTAAATTGAATAAAACAACTTTATTTGTTATTAGCTCAATATTGTTATTCTTTTTTTGGATTTTATTTACATTAATATATAGTCCTTCTGAAAAATATAGTTTTATTAAATCATTTTATTTTACTACTAATATTTTAACACTATTTTTCCCTTTATTAATTAGTAATTTTAATGTTAAAAAATTTATTAAATTTAGTCTTTTTTCTTCTCTATCCATTGCCATTTGGTATTTTTGGGTAGATTTTAATTCCAGTTCTTATATTTATAAATCTATTCAATATCAAATATATAGCTCACTTTATTTAACTATTTCAGGAGTATTAGGTGTAAATTTTCTAATTTTATTAACCACTAAATCTATTCTTTTTAACAAAAAAATATATGATACTATTTTAATTATTATTACCCTATCTTTTATGTTGTTGATAAGAGGTAGAGGTCCTTTGTTGTTTGCAATTATTATTGCATTTATCTATTTTTCATATAAATTATTATCAGCAAAAAAAATTAATCTGAAAATTAATCTGAACAGAGTTATTTTTGCACTGTTTTTAATTGTTGGCTTCTCTATAATTATAACTATCTTATTATTACAGTTTAATGAACAAATATTAGCAATGCTAAATAAAACATTTTACAGATTTGCTGTTATTTTTTCAGGACTAGGAACTAGTGACATGGGAAACTCTGTAAATACAAGGGTGGATCATATTTATTTTTCCAAAGAATTGATATTAGACAATTTTACTAATTTTATTGGAGGCTATGGTATAGGGAGTTATGGAATATTATATTTAGGTATAGACCAAAGAACTTATCCACATAATATTATTTTAGAAATAATGGTAGAATTAGGAATAATTGGTTTAATATTATTTAGTATATACCTGTTTTTTAACCTTTTTTATCGGAAACAAAAAAACCAATATATTTCATCTTTTGTAATATTTTATTTAATCTTAAATATGTTAAAATCAAGTTCTTTGGTTGATTTAAGAATGTATTTTGCTATATTTGCAATGTTCTTAATTATTAATACTAAGGCAAATTAAAACTAATAATTAGCCATTTAAACTTGTTCTTTTTCCATTTAACTGCTTCAAAAAAAGATTAAATATTCCCGATATTCTCATATTCTTTTGAATTGTTAAAGAAAAAAATAACTTCGTTTAAATTGGCTAATTATTAATTTTAGTTTGCCTAAAAAAACATCTTATTTATGAAAAAAATATGTCATCTCACATCAGTTCACCCACGTTACGATACTCGTATTTTTATAAAAGAATGCCAAAGTTTGCAAAAAGCAGGCTTTGATGTAAGCCTAATTGTGGCAGATAATAAAGGTGATGAGACTAAAAATAATATAAAAATTTATGATGTAGGAACTGAACCTACAAGAGGAAAAAGAATGCTCAAAACTCCAAAAAAAGTATATGAAAAAGCATTAGAAATTGATGCAGATATTTATCATTTTCACGACCCAGAACTAATTAATACAGGTGTAAAACTATTAAATTTAGGAAAAAAAGTAATTTACGATGTTCACGAAGACGTGCCTCGTCAGATTTTGAGCAAACCTTATTTAAAATCATTTATGAAACCACTTGTCTCAAATGGTTTTGAAAAATATGAAAATAAAAATGCAAAAAAATTCTCACATATAATAACTGCAACAGATTTTATTACAGACAGGTTCTTGAAAGTAAATAAAAACTCATCTTCAATAAAAAATTATCCAAAAATAGACGAACTAAAATTAGATATTTCGTGGAAAGATAAAAAAAATAGAGCTTGTTATATTGGTTCAATATCTAAAGTTAGAGGTATTTCTGAAATAGTGCAAGCAATGCAATATTCTGATTATCAGATAAATCTTGCAGGAAAATTTAATGATAAAAATTTAGAAAATGAAACAAAAATTTTACCTTCGTGGGAAAAAATAATTGAACATGGATTTGCTAACAGAGAACAAATAAAACAAATATTACAAGAATCAAAAGTTGGACTTGTAACATTATATCCTACAATTAGTTATAAAGATGCCTTACCCGTAAAAATGTTTGAATATATGCTTGCAGGAATTCCTGTAATTTCTTCAAACATAGAACTTTGGAGGCAAATTGTGGACGATGCCAATTGTGGAATATGTGTAAACCCATACGAGCCAAAAGAAATAGCAGAAGCAATAAATAAAATAATTGAAGACGATAAACTCTCAGAAGAAATGGGAAGAAATGGACAAAAAGCAGTTTTAGAAAAATATAATTGGAAAAATGAAGAGCAAAAACTAATAGAAATATATACTAATTTAATTTAAAATTCAAAAAAATTAAAACTTCTTTAAATAATTAAATTTTTGGTTATTTTATAGAGTTAATTTACATTTGCAAAATAAGAAATTTGATTAAAAATAAAATGCAAAATAAAACAGACCTTTCTAAATACAACAACAGCTCTTACAATCCTGGTAAAAATGTGATTGTTAGAATTTTATGGTATTATATAAATATAATATTTTTCAAAAACTCGTTTAATACTTTAAATTTTACCAAAGTTTTTTTGCTAAAATTATTTGGAGCAAAAATAGGACAAGGAGTTGTTATTAAACCTTCTGTAAATATTAAATATCCTTGGCGATTGCAAATAGGCAACCACGTCTGGATAGGCGAAAATGCTTGGATAGATAATCTTGCAGATGTAAAAATTGGCGACAATTGTTGTATTTCGCAAGGTGCAATGTTGCTCACAGGTAGCCATGATTATTCTAAAACAACTTTTGATGTAATCACTGGTGAAATTATTTTAGAAGATGGAGTTTGGATAGGAGCAAAAAGCATTGTTTATCCAGATATTATTTGTAAATCACACTCCCTTTTGGGAGTAAATTCTGTTGCAACTAAAAAATTAGACCCATATTTTATTTATCACGGAAATCCTGCTGTTAAAATTTCAAAACGAACTGTAAAATGAAACAAAAAATAAGAAATTTTGTATTTAAGAACTCTCATTTAATTGGAAGTAAGCTATCTGCAAAATTTATTAGATTAGGATATTTAATAGAATGTTCTAAATGGTATAAAAAATATAACGCACCTGTTTTTGCAGAAAGAAAAGAAATGTATAATTTTCTAATTGAAAAAGAAAGCTTAATTTCTAACGAAATATGTTATATGGAATTTGGGGTTTCAAAAGGTTGGGGATTTCATTTTTGGTATCAAACAAATAAGCATAAAAGTTCGCAATTCTTTGGTTTTGATACATTTGAAGGAATACCAGAAGACTGGGGTAGTGTTAAAAAAGGAGCTTATACTGCCGAAGGAAAAATTCCAACAGTTGCAGACCCCCGTTGTAAATTTATTGTAGGACTTTTTCAAGATACAATAGATGAATTCATCAAAAATAATGAGCTAAACAAACGTAATGTAATACTTTTTGATGCAGGTTTATATAATGCCACTTTATTTGTTCTTCTTAAACTTCAAAATAATTTAAAAGCAGGAGATATTATTATTTTTGATGAATTCTTCTCTGTTTCAAAAGCCGACCATGAAATGAGAGCTTTTATCGATTTTCTTTCATTATATAAAATTAATTTTGAAGTGATAGCAAAAACACTGACTCAAATTACAATAAAAATAAAAGATGAATAAATCTGAACAATTATATTATCAAGCACTTTTAATCCGCCAAGTAGAAAATAAATTTCTGCAACTTTTTTCGGAAGGAAAACTTAATGGAACAGTTCATACATCTGTTGGACAGGAGTTTACGGCAGTCGCTTTTGCAGGACAATTAGAAAAATCGGATTTTATTTTTTCCAATCATCGCTGTCATGGACATTATATTTCGTTTACAGATGACATTAAAGGACTTTTAGCAGAACTAATGGGCAAGGAACAAGGGACTTGCGGAGGTGTTGGAAGTAGTCAGCATTTGTGCGAAGGCAATTTTTTTTCAAATGGTATTCAGGGAGGAATTGTGCCAGTTGCAGCAGGTTTTGCTCTTGCTAACAAGCTGAAAGACAATGGCAATATTGGCATTGTTTTTATTGGAGACGGCACGCTTGGAGAAGGGGTGCTTTATGAAACGATGAATATTATTTCTAAATGGAAAATTCCAGTTATGATTGTTTGCGAAAATAATTTGTATGCACAATCTACACATCAATCGACAAACTTGGCTGGTGATATTCTAAAACGTGCAGAAGCATTTGATATTAAGACTTTTAAATCGGATACTTGGCAAGTTGAAGATTTAATGAAAAATGCAAAACAGTCAATTGATTTTGTTCGAAAAAATCAAAAACCAGCATTTCATCTTGTTGATACTTACAGACTTAACGCACATTCAAAAGGAGACGATGATAGAGAACAATCTGAAATTAATAAATATCAAGAAATTGACCCAATAAATATTTTTTCAAAAACGAATCCAGAATTATTTAATAATTATTTAAAGGAAATAAATCAAAAAATAAATCAAATTGTTAAAAATTTAGAAGAACTTCCAGAATTAAGTATTGATAATTATTATACAAAAGAAACAGAACAAAAAGAATACGAATGGACTAATTTAGAGGAAATAAACAAGCGTCAGGTTCAATTGCTGAACGAGTTTTTTAAGGAAAAAATGAGCCAAGATAAAAAATTGGTTTTTATTGGTGAAGACATTTTAAGTCCTTATGGTGGAGCGTTTAAAGTTGCAAAAGATTTATCTTTTGAATTTCCTAAAAATGTATTTTCTACGCCAATTAGTGAGGCGGCAATTACAGGCATTGGCAACGGATTAGCACTCGCAGGCACAAAACCGTTTGTGGAAATTATGTTTGGCGATTTTATAACACTTGCCTTAGACCAGATAATTAATCATGCCTCCAAGTTTTATCATATGTATAACAAGCAAATAGCTTGCCCTGTGGTAATTAGAACTCCAATGGGAGGAGGACGTGGCTACGGTCCTACGCATTCGCAAACTTTGGATAAATTGCTAATAGGTATTGATAATGTGAAAACTATCGCATTAAATACACTCACGAATCCAAAAGAAATTTACAACTCCATTTATACCGAAAATCACCCAGTTATTGTTATTGAAAATAAAATTGATTACGGTAAAAAAATCAATAAAAATAAAATTGCTAATTATAAATATTTAAAATCTTCTCATAAATATCCTATAATTAAGGCTTTACCTGTTGTTTCTGAACCTACTGCTACAATTGTAACCTACGGAGGTATGGCAAATGTTGTTTTAAATAGTGTCAAAAATATTTTTAAAGAAACAGAGTTAAAACCTGAAATCTTAATTTTATCAAAAATTAATCCTATTGATTATCTACCAATTATAGCATCGGTAAACAAAACAGGACGTTTATATGTTGTAGAAGAAGGTAGCACTACGGGAGGTATTGGTAGTGAGATAATTGCAAAAATATCTGAAGTAGTAGAAAGAAAAATTATTTGTAGAAGAATTGGAGCAATGCCTGTTCCTATTCCAGCCGTTAAATCATTAGAAACAGAAGTTTTACCATCAGAAAAATTAATTCTTTCGGAAATAAAAAAAACAATAAAATGAAAATTTTACAAGAAATAAAAGTCCCTCAAGAATCGGTAAACGACGAATTTATTTCGATTGTAGATATTCTTTTTAATGATGGAGAATTTGTTGAAGAGGGCGATATTTTAATTGAATTAGAAACCTCAAAAGCAGTATTTACTATTGAAAGTGAGGTAGATGGATACGTTCATTATCTTTGTAAAAATGAAGACGAAGTTGCCGTAAACTCAATTATTATCAAAATCTTTGATGAGTATGACGCTAAAGAACTATCAGAAATCTCAAATGTATCTGACAGTTTTGAAATTTCTAATATTTCGGAAACATTTTTTTCTGAAAAAGCAAATCAGTATATTATTGAAAATAAGATTGATAAATCAAAATTTCTTCATCTTGATTTTGTTAACACAGCCGATATTTTTAATATTTTAGGAATAAATAAAAAAGAAAAAACTGTAGTTCCAATTCAAAAAAGAGAAGACAAAACTGAAATAGTTGATGAAAGCAAAGTTATTCTTGAAAATTTATCTAAAAATAAAAAAAGAGAAATAGAATATCTAAAAGCTGTTCAAAAAGAGAACCTTAACAGCACCGTAAATATAAATATTGATACAAAAAATATTTTTGTGAAGATAAATCCTCATCTTAAATATTTTAAAAATTCGCTTCTGCCAATAATCATTTTTGAAACAGCTCGATTATTAAAAAAACATCCAGAATTTAATTCTTATTTTGTTAATAATCAGATTGCTATTTACAACGAAATAAATATTGGACTTGCGATTGATATGGATTTAGGTTTAAAAACAGTAAAGATTCCAGATACTATTTCAAAAACAATTCAAGAAACGGAGCAACTAATTTTTGATTTATCAAACAAATATATTGATAATAAATTACAAATAACCGACCTAACAGATATTACGTTCACAATCACCGACTTATCTTCGGAAGGAGTAGATTTTTTTGTTCCACTTATCAATAAAAATAATGCTGCAATACTTGGAATTTCGGCAGATGACAAAAAATTAAATCGCACAACTTTGAGCCTCACTTTTGATCACAGAATTACTGCCGGAAAAAAAGCTACCATATTTTTGAGAGAACTAAAAAAGAGAATAGAAAGTTACAAACAACAAAATATCAACGAAATAGATACATCAATAAAATGTTTTAAATGTATGAAATCGTTGAAAGATGATTTTAATGAAGTTGGTTTTTTAAAAACAACTATTAAAAGTGGTGAGGAAAAATATATTTGTCAAACTTGTTTTACAGGATTTTAAAATTTCAACAAATGAAAAACGAATACACTGATATAAAGAATATTATATCTGCATTTATAAAAAAAACAGCAGAGCAAATCACAGAAAATACAGTTATTGATAAAACTGTTGTTCAAGGCTCAATTCTTATACACAGAATGTATGCAGAAATTGCAGATATTGGCTATAGTATTGATAATTATAATGATATAAAAACTTATGCTGACTTATTACAAAAAATAAATCCAGAAAATAATATTATAATTCAAAAAAATATTACTGTAAATTTAGAAGATAAAAACACCTCAAGTAATAATTCTGTAGGTATTGATATTGAGCAAGTATCAAATTTTAAAGAAGTAAATGATTATCGTGAAGATAATTTTTACAAACAAAATTTTACAGAACAAGAAATAGCTCATTGCTTATTACAGCCAAGTATGTTACAGAGTTTTACAGGGAAATTTGCAGCAAAAGAAGCAATTGTTAAAGCAGATAATTCTTATAAAAAATTATCTTTTAATCAAATTGAAATTTCAAATGATACCGAAGGAAAACCATTATTCCACGATTTTCATATTTCCATAAGCCATACCAACGACTTGGCAATAGCGGTAGCAATTCAAATAAAAGAACCTGAAAAAACTGAAACAGTTATAACTCAAACAAATAACAACTCTGTAAGTAAATATTTATCAATAGGAGCTTTTATTGTTTCAATTATTGCGTTGGGGCTAACTGTTTCTCAGCTATTTTAAAACATGAAAATCTCAATAATAACTGCCACCTACAACAACGAAAAAACTATTGCAGATACCTTATATGCAGTTAGTTCGCAAACTTATGCCAATATTGAACACATTATTATTGATGGAAAATCTACCGACAATACTCTCAAAATAATTAACGAAAACAATCCTAAATTAAAAATTTTCAGCGAAAAAGATAATGGAATTTATGATGCTCTAAATAAGGGGATTAAACATGCAACTGGTGATATTATTGGTTTTCTACATGCCGACGATATCTATGCAAATAATACAACAATTGAAAATATTGCAAAAGTTTTTGCAACAAAAAATCCTGATTCTATTTACTCTGATTTACATTATGTTGCACAAATAGATGTGAATAAAATAATTCGTAATTGGCAATCTGGAGAATTTGAATATTTTAAGTTGAAAAAAGGTTGGATGCCACCCCACCCTACTTTTTTTGTGAAAAAAGAAATTTACAATAAATTCGGAAATTTTAACACCAACTACAAAATTGCTGCCGACTACGATTTAATGATGAGATTTCTTGGAAAACATAAAATATCAGTTGCCTATCTACCAGAAGTTACTGTAAAGATGAGAGTTGGAGGCGAAAGTAACAAAAGCCTCAAAAATATTATCAAAAAAATGAAAGAGGACTATAAAGTTGTAAAAACTAACAAAATTGGTGGAATTTTTACTCTATTAAAAAAAAATACTTCTAAAATTTCGCAGTTTTTCTAACAGTTATGGTAAAATAAATAATGTAGATAAATTAAAATAATAACTTATATTAGATTTATAAAAGCGAACTTACTGTTAAAAAATACTAAAATAAACAAACCAGCCTTCCTTTAAAACAATAATTTACAGTCTTTTAAATACACAAAAAAAATATTAAGCTTTTAAGACAATAAACAGTAGAGACAAAAATATCTTTTTTATTTAAAATTTCATAAAAATTAATTACATTTGCAGATTGTAGAATTAGAAATATGATTATGTTTTCTTTATTCTATATTACTAACAATAAAACTATTAAACATTAGTAAGGTTTAATCTAATTTGTGAAAATATATTCTAAATTTAGAAATATAGGAAAACTTAAAACATTAACACTTCCTTATTATGAAAAACATCAACCTAATAAAAAAATTGAATTTCTTGCCAAAAGAAAATTCAACAGGGATATATACTAAAACATATTCTAATTGTGGTAATTATATAATTGAGGTAGATTTTGAAAACGAAAATTTTAATTACGGCAATTTAATTTCTTCCGAAAGCAAAACTACGCAAAATTTTTCGCAAGCAGAAAACTGGGTTGTATTTGAATGTGTTGATAGACTTCTTGAAAAAGGATACAAACCTAACGATATTACACTCGAAAAAACCTTTCCTTCTGGACACGGACATTCGGGCAGATTAGATATTTTAGTAGAAAAAGAAGGCAAAGCATTTTTGATGATAGAATGCAAAACGTATGGAAAAGAATTTGACAAAGGATTAAAAAACATACACAAAAACGGAGGTCAGCTTTTTACTTATTTTCAGCAAGATACAAATACAGATATTCTGATGCTTTACACATCTGAGCTTCAAGATGGTAAGTTAGAATTTAAAAATGAAATTATAAAAGTTGAAGAACATTACAAAAAAGCTACTAATGTTGAAGATTTTCATGATCGCTGGAATAAAATTAGTAACCAAACAGGAATTTTCGACGAATGGGTTTCTGCTTATCAGTTTAAAAATCAACTTTTAAGAAAAAAAGATTTAACACCAATTTCAGAAAAAGATAGTGGGTTTATTTTTCATCAATTTGCAGCCATTTTACGTAAACATTCCGTTTCAGATAAACCAAATGCGTTTAATAAAATTTTTAATCTTTTTTTAGCAAAAATATTTGATGAAAAAAAGAAAGACAACGATGTTCTTGAATTTCAATGGAAGGAAAATGAAGATGACGATGTCGATTTTCAAGTTCGTTTAATAAACTTGCATAAAAAAGGAATGCAAGCTTTTCTACAAAAGGAAGTAGAAGGTATTGACGATGAAGATTTCAACTATAAAACAGTAGAAAAATTAAAAGCATTACGAAAGAAAATATTAAAATTTAATAATGTTTTTGCAATAAAGGAAGTTATTGATGATGAGTCTTTTGAAGATAATGCAAAAGTTTTAAAAGAGGTTGTTGAATTACTTAAAAAATATCAAATACGCTATCCAAGACGACAGCAACATTTGAGCAATTTCTTTGAAAGACTGCTAACAACTGGTTTAAAACAAGAGTCTGGACAATTTTTTACGCCCATACCAATTGCTAAATTTATCATAAAGTCTTTGCCCATAAAAAATACAATAGAAAAAATACTTTCGGAAAATGAAATACCAGAACTCCCTACATTTATTGATTATGCCGCAGGAAGTGGTCATTTCCTTACCGAAACAATGGAAGAAATCCAAAATATTATTGATAATACTAATACAGCAGATTTTTATCCTGATGTGCAGCAACAAGTTGAAATTTGGAAAATACAAAAATACAACTGGGCTGCAAAATATATTTATGGTATAGAAAAAGATTACCGTTTGGTAAAAGTAGCAAAAGTTGGTTGTTATTTTTACGGCGACGGTTTAGCACAAGTTATTCATGGCGACGGACTGGATAGTTTTTATAACTCAAATTCATACAGAGGTTTACTAAAACAACAAAAACAAAACAACGAACTTAAAAAGTTTGATTTTATTATTTCAAACCCACCTTACTCTGTTCAAAATTTTAAGGGAGATATTAAAAATAATAATGTAAAAGATGAATTTAAAATTTATAAATATCTAACCGATAAAAGTAAAGAAATTGAAAGCCTGTTTATTGAAAGAACAACGCAATTGCTTAAAATTGGCGGAATTGCAGGAATTGTTTTACCAAGCAGTATATTAAGCAATGGAGGAATTTATCAAAAAGCAAGAGAACTAATTTTAATTGATTTTGAAATTATAGCCATAACAAAACTTGGTTCAAGTACCTTTATGGCTACTGGAACAAATACCGTTGTTTTATTTTTAAAAAAGCGAAAACCACAAATTTCAGTAGATACAAAAGAGTCGGTAGATATAATTTTTGACACACTGAAAAACAATACTGTAAATGGAATTGAAACTCCTGTAAGCAAATACCTTACACACGTTTGGGAAAGCATTAGTTTTGATGATTACAAAACATTGATACAAAAAAATGCAAACGATTCAATTACACAACACGAAATTTATCAAGATTATATAAAAAAAATAAAAGCCAAAAATACAAAAGAAAAATTACAAAAAATTATAGATTTAGAAAAAGAGAAACTCTTTTATTTTATTCTTGCTTATCCGCAAAAGGTAGTTTTGATAAATACAGGAGATAAAAAAGCAGAAAAACAATTTTTGGGTTACGAATTTAGCAATCGACGAGGAAGCGAAGGCATACACCCCATACAAAGGGGCAAATTAATAGAAGAATGCACACAATTATTTGATGCCAACAAATTTGAAAACCCTGAAAAAGCAAGCACATATATTTATCAAGCGTTTAACGGAAAATTAGACTCTGAAATACCCGAGAACTTACAAAAAAATATTTCTCGCATTGATTTAGTAGATATGCTCACTTTTGACAGAGTGGATTTTGATAAAGACATTTCACTTTCTGCTAAAAAAAAAATAAAAATTGAAAGTAAATGGGAATTAGTTAGATTAGGTGAATTCATATTTGAACAAGCAAAATCTAAAATAAAAGTTGGGACTGCCAAAGACTCAATAAATGGGAATTATCTATTTTTCACAAGTGGAGAAAATATTTTAAAATATACAGATTACTTAGTTGATAAAGAGAACATTTATTTATCAACAGGAGGAAATGCAATTGTAAAATATTATAATGGTAAAGCATCATACTCTACTGATACTTTTGCTATTAAAAGTAATAATGAATTAAAATTAAAAACAAAATTTCTATATTATTTCATAGAAAATATCATTCATTTAGTTAATGAATTTTATTTTAAAGGTGTTGGATTAAAACATTTACAAAAAACAGATCTTAGAAATATAAAAATTCCTCTACCTCCCAAAAAAATACAAGAAAAAATAGTTTCCGAAATTGAAGTTTTGGAAATAGAAGAAGGAAAGGCGAGAACTAAAGCAGAGAAGTTAAAAAGTGAAATTTCAGAAATAGTTGCAACTGTTTCTGAAAATGATAAAATAAAAAAGCTAAGAGAAGTATGTGAAATGAGAGCTGGTAAATTTGTTTCTGCTTCAAATATTATTGATAAAAACAACAATGAACTATACCCTTGTTATGGAGGTAATGGACTTCGAGGTTATACTGAAACATATACACATGAAGGTAATTTTTCCCTTATTGGACGGCAGGGTGCATTAAGTGGAAATATTCATTTAGTATCTGGTAAATTTCATGCAACAGAACATGCAGTAGTTGTAACTACTGTTGATGAGGTCAATGTAAATTGGTTAAATTATCAGTTAATAAAAATGAATTTGAATCAATATGCAAAAGGAACTGCACAACCTGGTCTTACAGTTTCTCATTTAAAAACTTTGTCTATTTCTGTTCCTCCTCTTCCCGAACAGCAAAAAATAGTTTCCAAAATAGAAACTATCGAAGCCAAAATTGAAAAATTAGAAAACGAAACTGCTCAAATACCAAAAGAGAAAGAAGCAATTTTGAAAAAATACTTATAAAAACTAATAAACAACTAAACTAATAAACTAATAAACCAACATAATGCCAGAAAAAGAAAAAAAACAACTCGCAAAACCTTCTGAAAATAAAAAAACAGAAAAAAAACGACCAAAACGTAAAAAAAATAGCAATTACAATATATTTTGGATATACGGAATTATCATTCTCGGAATTATAGGACTGCAATTTTGGGATTTTGGAGGAAAACCAGAAGACATCTATTGGAACGACCTCAGCCAAAAAATCAAAAATAAAGAAATTCTAAAAATTACGGTTGTAAACAAAGAAAAAGCAGAAATAGTTTTAAAACCAGAAGTTTTTAGAGATACTGCATACAAAAAACTTGTAGAAAAAAAGATAACTGAAAAAGGACCTCATTTTATATTTCAAATATCATCGCCAGAAGTATTTCACGAGCAACTTCAGAAAATACAAGAAGACTTGCCCGTAAGTGAAAAGATTTTTTATGCCAGCGAAAGCCGTAAAGATATTATGGGCGAGGCACTTGGATGGATAATTCCTATCGGGATTCTCGTTTTAATATGGGTTCTTATTTTTAGAAAAATGGGAGGCTCTGGAGGAATGGGTGGCGGAATTTTTAATATGGGACGCTCAAAAGCCAAAATATTTGACGACAATACTACCACAAAAAGCACATTCAAAGACGTTGCAGGACTTGAAGAAGCAAAACAAGAAATTACCGAAATTGTAGATTTTCTTAAAAATTCGGAAAAATACACAAAACTTGGTGGAAAAATTCCAAAAGGAGCATTGCTCGTAGGACCTCCGGGAACAGGTAAAACATTGCTTGCCAAAGCTGTTGCAGGCGAAGCAGAAGTGCCATTTTTCTCAATGTCGGGTTCAGATTTTGTAGAAATGTTTGTTGGTGTGGGAGCTTCACGGGTGAGAGATTTATTTGCACAAGCAAAAGCACAAGCCCCTTGCATAATTTTTATCGACGAAATTGATGCAATAGGACGTTCAAGAGGGTCTAAAAACAGTTTCAACTCAAACGACGAAAGAGAAAGCACTCTTAATCAACTCCTTACAGAGATGGACGGTTTTGAAACCAATACAGGAGTAATTATTATTGCTGCAACAAATAGAGCCGAAATTTTAGACACAGCACTCCTTCGTGCTGGTCGTTTTGACCGTCAAATTGTGCTTGACTTGCCAGATTTGAACGAAAGAGAAGAGATTTTTGAAGTTCATTTGAAACCTATTAAATCAAGTGAAAAACTCAATAAAAGATCGCTTGCACGACAAACTCCTGGATTTTCGGGAGCAGATATTGCAAACGTATGTAACGAGGCTGCACTTATAGCTGCTCGTAAAGGCAAAGAAGTTGTTGAAGGTCAGGATTTTATAGATGCTATTGATAGAATTGTTGGTGGTTTGGAAAAAAAGAAAAAAATTATTACTCCAGAAGAGCGAAAAACAATTGCTTATCACGAAGCGGGACACGCAACTGTAAGTTGGCTTTTGGAAAATTCGCAACCGTTAATAAAAGTTACAATTGTTCCTCGTGGCAAGGCATTGGGAGCTGCATGGTATTTGCCAGAAGAACGACAACTGACAACCGAAGAACAATTTTTAGATGAAATTTGTGCAACTCTCGGTGGACGTGCAGCAGAAGAAGTTGTTTTTAATAAAATATCATCTGGTGCGTTAAACGACTTAGAACGAGTTACTAAACAAGCATATTCTATGGTCTCATTTCTTGGAATGAGTAAAGAAGTAGGAAATCTAAGTTTCTATGATTCAAGTGGTCAAGAATTTCAGTTTAGCAAGCCATATAGCGAAAAAACAGCTGAACTTATAGACTCAGAGGTCAGAAAAATAATTGAAAAAGAATATATTAGAGCTAAAAAAACTCTTACAAATAACATGGCTAAATTTACAGAACTCGCTGAAAGCCTACAACAAAAAGAAGTTATTTTTACCGACGATGTAGAAGAAATACTAGGAAAAAGAACTTTTAAAAATCCACATACCGAGGACGCTATAAATGGACTAAAAAAAGATAGAGAAAACATAAGAAAAGAGAATGAGAACAAACCTAAAAATAATAAAGAAAAACCGGAAATTAGATGAAAAAAGTTGTATCTTTGTAGAAATTAAATTATTATGGAAAAAAACATAAAAATACCAGATACATCGGGTTTAACTTTTGAAAAAGTATGGTTAATGTTTCAGGAAAGCCGAATAGAAGCAGAAAAAAGATCGCAAGAAGCAGAAAAAAGGTCAGCAGATTTGGAGAATAAGGCAAAAGAAAGGTCTCTAAAATTAGACCGTATGATGCAAGAGACCGACCGTAAAATTAAAAAACTATCTGATTTATATGGTGGAGTTAGTGAAGGAATTGGATACGTAGCTGAAGATTATTTTTACAATGCTTTAAAATATGAAAAAAAATTGGATAATATTCAATATGATACTATTGAACGAAATAATAGTGCGTCTCGAGGAAAAATAGAGCAAGAATTTGATATAATTTTATACAATAGTAATAAAATTGCAATTGTGGAAGTAAAACAAAATTATCACCTAAAAGATGTAGATAAATTTGCAGAAAAAATATTACCAAAATTTAGAATTTTATACCCACAATACGATAATTTTACAATAACTGGAGCTATTGCAGGCATGACAATGCAACCAGAAACAAAAGAAAGAGCAAAAGAACTTGGATTGTATATTTTAACACAAAATCAAAAAACAGACAGTATTCAATTATTAAACGAAAAGAACTTTAAACCAACATACTACTAAGTAAATGTTAGAAATAGATAATACAATATTAAGTTTAAATCTTTTTGAGAAAAATTTTGTCTGTGATTTAGGCGAATGCAAAGGTGAATGCTGTATTGAGGGCGACTCTGGTGCTCCTTTAGAAAGCAATGAAGTTGATGAGGTAAAAAAAGCTTTTCCTATAATTAAAAAATATTTAGATAAAAAATACTTGGATATTATTGAAAAAGAGGGGATTTATATTGTAGATGAAGACGGCGATAATGTAACTCCTTGCTACAAAAACAACGAATGCGTATATACTATTTTTGAAGATGGCATTGCAAAATGTGCTTTTGAAATTGCATTTAATAAAGGTGATATTGGCTTCAAAAAACCAATATCTTGTCATTTATATCCGATAAGAATTACCGAATACAAAAAATTTGATGCAATAAATTACGAAAAACGGAAAATTTGTAAAGCCGCCAGAATTTACGGAACAAAACTTCAAGTTCCTGTTTATAAGTTCTTAAAAGAGCCACTCACTCGCAAATATGGAGAAGAATGGTATAAAAAAGTAGAAATTGCTGCAAAAGAATTATTTTAAAAAGCCGCTCATTAATAAAAAACATAAAATTGGTTTACTCTCCCAAATATTATCTTTTTTTTATGATAATAATTCCTTTTTTTATTATCGCAACTTCTTATAACCTAGATAGTAATACCTACACAAGAAATTTTTCCAAAAATAAATTATCCGAAATAAATTCGCCGTGGAGTGGCTGGAAAAAAGCAGATTGCTACAACGGATTAATGTATAAAACCAGAATTTTAAGCATAAATAATCACGACTGTAAGGTTCAAATAGCTTTTTATAATTTTTACTCTGATAAAATAACTGTATATTTTAGAGTTACTGAATATTACTTCAAAAAAGAAAAAATTTGTAGCAAATCGGTAGAATTAGAACCAAAAAAAATGATTAATGGTGGCGAATGGTATTTAAAAAATTGTTACCACGAAGGGATTTGTCGTTTCAAAGTCTGGATTTGCGAAGACCAATCTACATTTACCAATAAAAAAGGTAAATTTCCACTACCTTGCGACAGAAAAATAAAAATTAAGTAGATTTTTGATTTACGATTTACGATTGGTTTACACCTTATTTTAGGCTACTTGCGTAAGATTAGAAAGCTTAGTTTTTTCACTTATAAATTATTTTTTTCATTCTTTAAGTAGCTGAACAAATAAAAATGACACTCCTATATTTCGTATAGCCTTGGGTTGCAAGCGTCCGCAAAATTATTCATTATTCATTATTCATTGTTAATTTTTAAAAAACTTATGCCTTTAATATTAAATATAGAAACATCTACAAATGTTTGCTCGGTTACTCTTGCCAAAGGCAACAAAATAATTGCAAATAAAGTTAGCTACGAAGATAAATCTCATTCCGAATTGCTCACTGTTTTTATTGAACAAATAATTAAAGAACAAGAAATTAGCTTAAAAAATTTAGATGCCGTTGCAGTAAGTAAAGGGCCAGGTTCATATACAGGTTTGCGAATTGGAGTTTCGGCAGCCAAAGGAATTGCTTATGGAATAGACAAACCATTAATTTCGGTAAGCACCTTACAAACAATGGCTTACCATGTATTGTTGGAGCAAAAAATTGAGGGTAAAAACACTCTACTTTGTCCCATGATTGATGCCCGACGAATGGAAGTCTATAATGCTTTTTTCAATTTAGAGGGCGAGCAAGTTAGAGAAATAAAAGCAGAAATAATTGACGAAAATTCGTATAAAGATATTTTAGATAATCAAAAAATTATCTTTTTTGGAGACGGTTCGGATAAATGTAAAAATACAATTATCCATAAAAATGCCATTTTCTTAGAAAACATTACACCTTTGAGCAATTATATGATAAATTTATCCATAAAAGCGTATCAAAAACAACAATTTGAAGATATTGCATATTTTGAACCTTTTTATCTCAAAAATTTTATCGCAACAAAACCAAAGAAAATATTTTAATTAACCATAGATTCACTTCAGGTGAACCGATAGTTATTTTTTTAGAACAACAAACTATCCAATTTGGGGACTAATAGTCTTATTTCTTGAGCAAAACTTCTCACTTCACCTTCCAAGTCTCCAAAATCTGTGCCTCCACAGTGATAAACATAGCCATAAAAGATCTTTTCGTCTCCGTTAAAATAAGAAATAGACTCCGACGTGCCACCTGTGCAACCACGATTTTGTTTATTTTTCTGATTTTTGATTTTATATTTGTCAATATTTGCAACAATGCTATCAAATTGTAAACTGTCTAACTGATAACTTGCTTTGGCTAAAATATCTCCATAACTATTTACTACAATATTTAGGCTATCTTTGTTTAGTTCAACCGTATAACTCCTATGATATGGCGGAGGCACAGAAGCATCGCCAAAATGATATATTATTTTTGTTATTTCCACGTCGTTTTTTGTTTGGTTAATTAAAGTTACTGGACTTGCTAATAAAAAGACAATTAGCAAGTTAAAAATAAAAGCTGTTTTCATATTTTATAAGTTTACGATTTTTAAATTTCTGTTTTTTATACCTTTTTAATTAAAACTCATTATTTACAAAAAAATTGTAAAAAATTTAAGGCTATAATTTAGAGTTACTGAGATTATTTTGATTTTTTGTAAATTTTGTAATCCCTATAAATTAAAATGATGTGATGTCTTTTTTATACCAACAGGTTGTTTGCAACGCTAGTTGAAAAATCAATCTCTTTTTTTGATTATTCTAATTAATATTATTCATTTTTTTCTTAAAATCATAAGTCCATCGCGAATTGGTAATGTTATTTTATCTACTCTGCTGTCTGTTTTTATAAAATTATTTAATTCTACAACACCTTTAGTATATAGGTCGTTTTTCTTTATCTCTTCCAAAACTTTACCATTCCAAAAAATATTGTCTATAATAATATATCCACCATCTGTAACCTTATCAAACACAGCATTGTAGTATTGCAAATAAGAACGTTTGTCTGCATCAATAAAAATTAAATCAAATTTTATATCTAATTTTGGAACTATTTGCAAGGCATCACCAATATAATATTTTATTTTATCTTCTAAATTAGATTTTTTTATATTTTTTTTAATATAAATTTCTAATTCTTCATTATATTCAATAGTATGTAATTTTCCGTTGTTTTTTAAGCCTTTAGCCAAACATATTGCCGAATAGCCAGTAAAAGTTCCAAGTTCTAAAATTTTTTCAGGATTAATCATCTTGCTAATCATTTCTAACAAAACTCCCTGAAAATGACCTGATAACATGCGAGGCATTAAAATTTTCAAATTCGTTTCTCTTCTGATTTCTTGTAAAATCAAATCCTCGTTATTTGTGAGGCTAATAGAATAATCTTCTATTAATTTTTTCATTATACGGTATAAAATTTGTTATTTAGATATTACTTCTTAAATTTACAGTTCAAAATTAATATTTTTTTTGAGAAAGACCAAAAATTAAAATTGTTTTTATTGCAATATTGTTAATGCCCTTCAATTTAACAATTCAATAATTCAACAATTTAACAATATAAAAAATGGCAGAAAAAGAACTAATATATCGCGTTAATAAATTAATGCACGAAAATAAAGACCTTAATAGTCAGATAACTAAACTGGATAAGTCTAATAATAAATTAACAAAAAAAATAGAGACGTTGGAGAATCTTATTGCCTCTCTACCTCCAGACATTATCCCAAAAGGCTCTAAAGCAAAGATAGGAAAAAAGAAATTAAAGTTTAAAATGGCAACCATCATGTTTATAGAAATGTTTGGTTTTAAAGAAATTTCGGAAGGGCAAAGCACGCAAGATGTTATTGACGAGCTTGATAGAATTATTCTTGAATTTAATGTTGTTGCACGAAAATATAAACTTCAAAAAATAAAGACAATTGGCGACACATATATGTGTGCTGGTGGAGTTCCTGTAAAAAACAGCACCAACCCGCTTGACGTTGTTCTAGCTGCATTAGAAATGGCCGATTATGTAAAAAAATTAGCAAAAGAATACAAAGATAAGGGACGAGAATTTTGGGATATACGAATAGGACTAAATACGGGAGTAGTTAAGGCTCAGGCTTCTGGAAAGAAAAAAATATCTTATGACCTAAAAGGTGAAACCGTAAATATTGCCACAAGAATGGCGACTTCTGCCGACTCGGGAAAAATAAATATTTCGGCAAATACTTACGTGCTTGTTGCTGAATATTTTATTTGCAAAATGCACGGCAGATTACCCGTAAAATACGAAGGCATGATAGAAATGTATCATGTTAAAAAACTGAAACCAGCTTACGCATTGGAAAGAAAAATAGGTTTATTTCCTAATGAAATTTTCCAAGTAAAATATGCCATGCGTCAATTTACTGATTTACAGGAAATTATACTTGACAAATTAGAAAAAGAACTACCAGAGAATTTATTTTATCATAATTATAAACACACAATTGATGTTATAAATCAGGCAGAATTAATAGGCTACGGAGAGGGAGTTGGCGACGAGGATATTTTGCTGCTAAGAACTGCCGCACTTTTTCACGATGCAGGACATATAATAAATTATCAAGACCATGAATATTATGGAACTCAAATTGTTAGGGAGATGTTACCAAAATATAACTACACACAAAAACAAATAGATGCTATTTGTGATATAATAATGTCAACAAAATTACCTCCCAAACCTACCACACTTTTAGAACGAATAATTTGCGACTCAGATCTTGATTATCTTGGCAGAGCCGATTTTGTGCCAGTTTCAAATACACTTTTTGACGAACTGCAAGCTCAAAATATGCTTACAGACTTAAATTTGTGGAACAAAATACAAGTCAAATTTCTTACCGCACACTCTTATTTTACTGCAACAGCAAATAATTTGAGAGACGTAAATAAAGAAAAACAAATTGAACGAATAAAAGAACTTATCGTTTGGAACGACTTTGAAGAAAAAGAGACTTTTGATAAAGAAATTGAAGGAATTAAAAATAAGTAACTTGATATATTAATGAACAATGAATAATTGGGCTACCCACGTAAAGTTGAACAGCAATTGCACTCGTCAGGTGTTTTTCACCTGACGCTTTATAGGCGGTCAGGTGAAAAACACCTGACCGAGGCAATATGTTGAAATTTAGCTTTGTCCAACTTTACGTGGGTAGCCAATAATTGGTTTACACTTAATTATCAGAATATTATTTTTTTATTGTTAATAAACTTTTGTCATACTACTTATATTGGTTTATTGATACTTACAGCAAATAAACCAATAAACTATTAAACCAATTTACCAATAAACTAATACACCAACCCAATGGAATACAAAATTTTAAAATTAGCGATAGAAAAAAATGTTGCAACAGTAACAATCAGTCGCCCCAAAGCGATGAATGCACTTAATACTGCTTTTTTTTCGGAAATGGATAGTATGCTTAACGAACTTAGTTCAAATAAAAATGTTAGAGCATTAATAATTACAGGTGAAGGTAAAGCATTTGTAGCAGGAGCAGATATTGCAGAAATGTCGGATATGAACTCCGAGCAAGGAACGGAATTTTCTAAAATAGGACAAAATGTTTTTGATAAAATAGAAGCAATGCCATTTCCGACAATTGCAGCAATAAATGGTTTCGCACTTGGCGGAGGCTTAGAACTCACACTTGCCTGCGATATTCGTATTGCAAGCACAAAAGCACTCATGGGACAGCCAGAAGTGAATCTCGGACTTATTCCAGGATATGCAGGAACTCAACGACTTGCACGCCTCGTTGGAATGGGAGACGCTCTATATCTCCTCTACACCGCAGACATGATTTCGGCAGAAGAAGCTCTACGGATAAAACTTGTGCAAAAAGTCACCGAACCTGAAGCACTTTTGGAAACAGCAAATAAAATTGCTAAAAAAATAAGCCAGAAAGGACAAAATGCTATCAAACAAGTAAAAATAGTAACAAGAAGCGGAATAAATATGAACTTTAATGACGGACAAAATTTGGAAGCAAAAGTTTTCGGTTCACTATTTGACACACAAGAAACAAAAGAAGGCATGAATGCTTTTTTGGAAAAAAGAAGACCAAAATGGTAAAATAATTTGAGTGTGTAATATTTGGGGGCTTTTTAGCTCTTGGAAGTTGGCTTTTGGCTTCGCAAAGCGACAAAAAACTAAACCAATAGCCAATACCTAAAAGCCAATAGCTCTCAATATGTTACACACTCAAATAATTTTTAGTCTGTAGTTGCAACTACATGGCACTCCTAAAAACCCAAAACTCTGCGTTATACAAAATTATTAAAACACTCATTTACAGGAGTAAACTCAAATTTTAAGAATTTTGAAAGCCTTAATTTTTGAGTTTTTAGGAATGCCCTACAGAAAATAGCCAACTTTGTAGGAGTCCCCAGTAGATGCACACAATTATAACTAAAAATATGAAGAAAAAAATACAAGAAAAAATAAAACCTTCTGTTGTTTTTATAGCACAGAAACGTTTTATTTTTATAATTATAGCTACCCTATTTTTTCAAAATATAAGTTTTTCGCAAACAAAAATAGACTCTACTAAAATTAATGATAGAGAACAAGCTATAAATCAAATAACTGTAATAAAGAACAATAAAGTTCTACCAATTTATTCTTTAGAACAAAATATTTCATACCATAAAATACAAAACAATCCAAACATTTTTTTCTTAGATTTTCTGAAAAGATATGCCCCAGTTAGTAAAGTATCGGATAATTCTAACACCATAATTATTTCTATTTTTGATGATAACAAAACTGAAATTAAAAAATTAGAACCTTTATTTGAAAAAGAAACTATAATTCTCTGCCTATTTGACAATTTAGAACTTCTAAATAAATATGCTTTTTTGGATAATGCAAAAGGAATTATTATTTCTAAAAATAAAAAAGAGTTGTCGCAAGATATTGTTTCGCAAATAATTTTTGGAGGAATTTCGGCACAAGGAAAATTGTATAAAACTATAAATACAAAATATAAAAAAAACTTGTGCATAAAAACCAAAGGACAAATTAGATTTGAATACACAATCCCCGAAACGGTTGGCTTTGACTCTACCTTTCTTTACACAAAAATAGACTCTATTGCAAACTATGGAATTTCGCAAAATGGTTATCCAGGATGTCAGGTTTTTTTGGCAAAAAACGGAAAAGTTTTTTTTAATAAATCTTACGGTTACCATACCTACGACAGCATAAAAACAGTTCAAAACACTGATTTATATGACATTGCATCGGTTACAAAAATAACTGCTCCCCTACCCTGCCTGATGAAACTGAACGAAGAAGGCAAATTTAACTTAGACGAAAAATTTAGTAAATATTGGAAACCTTTTCGCCATTCCAACAAAAAAAACTTGATAGTAAGAGATATTTTATGTCATCAAGGGCAACTTGTTGCGTGGATTCCTTTTTGGAAAATGGCTCTAAAAAAAGATAAAACATGGAAATGGAGAACATTTAGGCAAGATTCTAATCGCTACTATAATATAAAGGTGTCGGAAAATTTATATTTACACCGTAAATTTTATAAAAAAGTATATAAGAAAATTAAAAAATCGGATTTACAAGAAGAAAAAAAATACAAATATTCGGATATGTCATTTTATTTGTATCCTAAAATAATAGAAAAGATTACTGGCGAAAATTACGAGACCTATCTTTACGAAAACTTTTATACTCCGCTTGGAGCAAGTTCTGTAACTTACAATCCGTTAGAAAAATATTCTAAAAATGAGATTGTGCCAACAGAAAACGACCGTTTTTTTAGAAAGGAGCAAATTCACGGGAGAGTTCACGACGAAGGAGCAGTTCTTTTGGGAGGAATTTCAGGACATGCAGGAATTTTCGCAAACGCCAATGATCTTGCAAAAGTTATACAAATGTATCTCAATTACGGTGAATATGGTGGCAAAAGATATTTGCAAGAAGAAACCCTAAAAGAGTGGACAAGTTACCAATTTGAAGAAAATGAAAATAGGCGAGGCATTGGTTTTGACAAGCTCATGCTAAAAGACAAACACAAAGGCACACCTTCGCCAGATGCAAGTGATGCGAGTTTTGGACATACAGGCTTCACAGGAACTTTTGTTTGGGCAGACCCAGAAAATGGGATTTTAATTGTATTTCTCTCAAACAGAGTATTTCCCTCACGAGAAAATAAAAATCTGTGGCGAAAAAATATCCGAACAGCAATTCATCAAGAACTTTATAATCAGTTAACAGATTAAAATGAAATCACCTCGAATAAAAAGAATAAAATCGCCACTAAAACCAACGAGCAAAAATTTGCAGATTCTGCAGGCATAAATTTGAAGCTGTATCATAATAACTTATAGGATTGTTGCTAACATAAACATACTTTTCACATACCAATAATTTAATAATATTTTTGTATGTTCAAGTTGTCTTAAAATTGATGCTTTATCTTTTTTATGGAAAACATATTTTTTGTTATAAAATTCTCGCTACGGACTTTCGTCTTTAATAATTTTCAAAATACTGATAATAACAAAATTGCTTCAAAAGATAAAAAATAATCATTAATATTTTTTGTTATTTTAAAAAAAACTTTAAATTTGTTGTTTAGTAAAATCTAATTTTAACCATGAAAATTACTTAATGATACGCTCTAAACTACCCAGTGTGGGAACTACAATATTTTCTATAATGTCGGAAATGGCAAATGAGTATAATGCGATAAACTTATCGCAGGGATTTCCTGATTTTGATATATCACACAAGCTAATTAACCTTGTAAGTGATTATATGAAAAAGGGTTACAATCAATATTCGCCAATGCCTGGAGTGATGCCTTTACGGGAAATAATAGCTCAAAAAACAGAAGAATTATATGGTGCAATTTATAATCCAGAAACAGAAATAACTGTTACAGCTGGAGCAACACAAGCACTCTATTCAATAATTTCTGCCCTAATACGAGAGAACGACGAGGTAATTGTCTTTGAACCTGCATACGATAGTTATGTGCCTGCTATAAAGATGAATGGAGGGCGTGCAGTCCAAATAAAACTCAAAGCACCAGATTATAGAATAGACTGGAGTGAGGTAAATAGGTTTGTTAATTCAAATACTAAGATGATGATACTCAACACTCCTCATAATCCAACAGGAACTATTTTATCCAACGATGATATTGAAAAATTGAAAAAAGTAATAACTGGAACAAATATAACTATACTTAGCGATGAGGTTTACGAACATATTATTTTTGATGGAAATCAACATAATAGTATTGCTAAATACCCAGAATTAGCAAAAAGAAGTGTTATTGTTTCTTCTTTTGGAAAAACATTCCACGCTACTGGTTGGAAGTTAGGATATTGTCTTGCTCCAGAGCAAATAATGAAAGAGGTTAGAAAAATACATCAATTTATGGTTTATTGTGCCAACACTCCTATCCAATACGCTGTTGCAGAATTTTTACAAAATAAAGAAGAGTATCTTGGACTTGGCGATTTATACCAAGAAAAAAGAGATCTTTTTAACAATATGCTTAAAGGTAGCAAATATGAAATAATACCATCTAAAGGCACTTATTTTCAGGCTATTGATTATAGTAAAATAACAGATATGCAAGATAAAGATTTTGCAATAGAACTTACCCAAAAACATGGAATTGCCTCAATTCCTATGTCTGTTTTTTATCATGATAAAATAAAGTCAAATACTTTACGATTCTGTTTTGCAAAATCAAGAGATACATTAGAAAAAGCAGCAGAAAGACTACTTAAAGCGGAAAAAAGTTATTAAGTAAGATACAGATACAATATTGGTATCAAAACATGTAAAAACTTATGTACAACTTCTTAGTTGTTGGTTACACAAAGCGTTGTAGAACCAAACCCCAGAAACTAACAACAAATAACCAAAAACCAACAACAAAAAAATGGCAACAAAAGATACTTTAAAAAAAATAATAGCACACTCAAAAGAATATGGTTTTATATTCCAGTCAAGCGAAATTTACGATGGGCTTAGTGCCGTTTACGATTATGGACAAAATGGAGTAGAACTCAAAAAAAACATCCGAGATTATTGGTGGAAATCAATGGTTTATCTGCACGAAAACATTGTAGGACTTGATGCTGCAATATTTATGCACCCAAAAATATGGGAAGCATCTGGACACGTAGGTGCTTTTAACGACCCGCTTATTGATAACAAAGATAGTAAAAAACGCTACCGAGCAGATGTTCTGATAGAGGAATATCGTGAAAAAATTCAGAAAAAAATAGAAAAAGAAGTTAAAAAAGCAAAGAAAAAATTTAAAGACGATTTTAATGAAGCTGAATTTTTGACTACAAATAAAAATGTTCTCAGAAATCAGAAAAAAATAGACGAACTAAATCATCGTTTTCAAACTGCATTGGAGGCTGATAACCTTGACGAAATTCGCCAAATAATTATTGATAGCGGAATTGCTTGTCCTGTTTCTGGTTCAAAAAACTGGACAGAAGTTAGACAATTCAACCTAATGTTCGACACCAAACTTGGCTCTGTTACCGATGATGCCAACAAAATTTATCTTCGCCCCGAAACAGCACAAGGAATATTTGTAAACTATTTGAATGTTCAAAAAACTGGTCGTATGAAAATTCCTTTTGGAATAGCACAAACGGGTAAAGCTTTTAGAAATGAGATAGTTGCAAGACAATTTGTATTCCGTATGCGAGAATTTGAACAAATGGAAATGCAATTTTTTGTCCGTCCAGGAGAAGAGATGAAATGGTATGATTACTGGCGAGAATTTAGATTAAAATGGCACAAAGTTCTCGAACTTGGCGACGAAAAATATCGTTTCCACAAACACGATAAACTTGCACACTACGCAAACGCAGCAATGGACATTGAATTTGATTTTCCAATGGGCTTTAAAGAAGTGGAAGGCATACATTCACGGACGGATTTTGACTTATCGCAACATCAAAAATTCTCTGGAAAAAAACTACAATACTACGACCCAGAATTAGAAAAATCCTATGTCCCTTATGTTGTGGAAACTTCAATAGGGCTTGATAGAATGTTTATGACCATATTATCAGGAGCTTACAACGAGGAGAAAATTAAAGATAAAAATGGAGAAACAAGCGAAAGGGTTGTTTTGAATCTGCCACCAGAGCTTGCTCCAATAAAAGTAGCAGTGCTTCCGCTTACAAAAAAAGATGGTCTGCCAGAACTTGCCCGTAAAATTATGGACAAATTAAAACTCCGACACAACGCACAATACGAAGAGAAGG
>JAOZQN010000556.1 GCA_029932195.1 Bacteroidales bacterium
ATACTATTCTTTAATGGAAAATTAGAAATGTATCCACTCTAAACCCTGTAGTGCCGTAATTTTAAACCATAGCCTTTAAAAAAATTACAATCTTGCGAGTGCTAAAAAAACGGCGTGCAATCCAATAATTATTGCAATATAATAATTCCAACCATTTTTTTTGCTACCAAAAAACGATAAATATAAGGAACTTGAATGGCAAGAATCAAGGCAGTCGCCACACAAAGTGCAATTCCAACCTGCTTTTCCAGACTTTATGTCTGTTACAGATAAAGCATCGTATTTGCAATCCGTAGAGCAAACATTGCAAAGTGTGCATGTAGATTTTGCAATTTTTATTCTTGCAGGATATAATTTGCTAACAAGGGCAACTATGCCACCAACAGGACAGTATGTTGTGCAGTGAAACATGTAGCCAAGCCTAAATGAGAACAAAAACATTACAGCAACTCCTACAACTCCAAAAGTTAAGGCAAAGAAAAATGCTGTAAGATTAGAAACTTTTAATAGTTTGAGTGTCAGAGTTAAAGCTACTACAAATATAATTATTGCATATCTGAAAATTAAGGTAAAACGTCTGTTTACCTGTTTTGGTTTTCTTCTTTTAGAAATAATATTATCCCAAGCACCAATATAGCACAAATGCGAACACCAGGCCGGACCAACAATTAAGATAGTGGAAAGCAATAAGATAGGCATAAAAAAACCTCCTCCCCTATAAATTGGAGCAGCAACTATTAATGCAGGAACAGGTAAATGTATATCTCCCGACATCAAAAATTTTTCGCTAACAAGCAATCCCAGAATAAATTGAGTGAAAAATACTAGTGAAAAAATACTCCAATATACTGTTCTTACTTTCTTTATTTTGTGCTTAAATAAAATTACATAAGCCAAAATAACAGCATAAATATCAAGAATAAAAATTTCTATCCAACCAGCACCCTCCCAAAAACGTTCTGCCAAAATCATTGAAGGTTCTACATTTATTTGAACAGGAATTAGTAAAAATAAAGGTATTAAAGCCGTTATTATCAGTGGAATATATTTTTTCATTCTTTTTTTTATTAGTTTTTAGTTAAAAGTTTTCGTGTTATCAAGTTTTCGTGTTATCAAGTTAAAAGTTTTTTATTAACTACTTATACTAAAATTAGAAAAGAACTTTAAACTCGACAACTTTTTAACTTGATAACTTGACAACTTTTAACTTGATAACTTGATAACTTTTAACTTGACAACTTTTTAACTTGATAACTTGACAACTTTTAACTTGATAACTCATTTATTTAAAACCAATTAGAATAAAAGCAAAGCCAGAGTTTCCTGTATTTGGATTTAGTTCTGCTTCAATAATACAATCTACGGTGGAATTAAATTTAAAATCCCAATATTGAGTATTATTAAAAATTGAACTATCAAAGAGTTCGTTTCGTTGTGCGTCGTATAATCTGAATGTCAGATTTCCTTCCTCCATGCCAGAACATGCGACAATTCGGTAGGTTGCTCCGCCGTAAAATGTAGTTCTAAATTCTGCAATTTCGTCTTCTACAAGCAAAGCTCTATACTCTTGTCCATCAGAAATGTATGGAAATGGCAAAAAATTGGAGCAAAAATTAGAAAATTCATCGACTTGTGCAATGAGTTTTTGTGGAAAATAAATTCCAGAAATAATTATTAATAAAATTAGGATTTTCTTCATTTTTTTATTATATTTTGTCTAATCTCTTCTATTTTAATTTTAATTTGTTTTAATTGTTCGTCTGTTATTTTATTGACTGTCTGACTATTAATTACTGTAAGTTTTTCTTCTTTAAAAACATCTGGTTTTTTATAGATATACTCTTGCTCTATTTCGTCAAAAATTAGGTCTAAATCGGCAAGTTGCTCTATTAGATTGTCATAGCTTTCTGATTTTTGACCATAATATGGTAAAAGTAAGTCAATTAAGTTTTTTAACGGCTGTTTTTGGTCTCCAATTCTATTGATAATTTTCTGATTATTTTTATGTTCTAAATTTTGCATCATAAAAAACATGCTTTCAATCCAGCCACCTGCAATAATCAATATTCCAATATCTTTTTGATTGTTTTCCAACAAAAAAGCATCTGTTTTCCGATAAGCCGTAGCCAATATGCAAAAAACAGAATCCTGATTACTATTATTTTTTTCTAATCTATTTAATGTTTTATTACTAAAAGAGTTAGCAACATTCAATTCTTCTGATAATTTTCTTATTGCTTCAAAATAATTTTTTGCTTCAACATATTGTTCATATATATTTACATAAGCTAAATCTGCTCCGTAAATACCTATATTTAAGGACTGTAAAAAACTTGTATTGTAAATAAAATAATTATCAGGAGAGCTTAATATATTCTTATTATACTCAATGTCAAGTTCTTTGGTTAGTATTACTATTTGAATTGGAGAAGGCACACTAAAAACTTTATTATTGTATTTGACAACCGAAGGATTATCAAAATCAATAATATTCATTATAGAATCAATTTTCTTGCTCTCTAAATTTTTATTTTCTCTATTACAAGATGATAAAGTAATTATTATAAGTATAGTATAAGAAAGTATGTTTAGATATTTTATCTTTTTTAAGATAGAAATATCTCTTAGTATGTATTTTTTTTTAGCCATATTAACCCGATTTTATTATGCAAATATAGTTTAAAAATCAATTTTATAAAATATTTCCATTAAAAATTGAAACATTTTAATTTTATATACGTATAAGCTGTTGGTGTGTTTTTATCTTACTATGATTTAATTAATTGCCACCTTTAACACATCATAAAGTAAAATACTTTTTAATTATTTATTTGATTAAACATTAAATCTTGCAAAATATAGAATCAAATACTTCTTTTTTTATAAAAAATTAAACCTTGTAAGTTTTTTCAAATTTGCAAGGTTTTTTTGAGCAAATTCTTGAATTTTGATTATTCAAAATATAGAAAATTAAGAATTAATAAAACTAAACTAACAATCAATACCAATAACCAATGAGACAGTTAACTATAATAAAATCAATAACTAACAGAGAAAGTGCTTCTCTTGATAAATATTTACAAGATATTGGTAGAGAAGATCTTATTTCTGCAGACGAAGAAGTAGAACTCGCAAGACGAATAAGAAATGGAGACCAAGACGCTCTTGACAAGTTGGTTACAGCAAATTTGCGTTTTGTTGTTTCGGTGGCAAAACAGTATCAAAATAGAGGTTTGACTTTGCCTGACCTTATAAACGAGGGTAATTTGGGATTAATAAAAGCTGCCGAAAAATTTGATGAAACAAGAGGTTTTAAATTTATTTCTTATGCCGTTTGGTGGATACGACAGGCTATTATGCAATCACTTGCAGAACAATCTCGAATTGTGAGACTGCCGCTAAATCAGGTTGGAATGATAAATAAAATAAATAAGGCAATGATTCGGTTTGAGCAAGAATTTAAACGAGCACCTACCGATAACGAATTGTCTGAGATATTAAATATTACCAAAAATAAAATTGAACGAAGCCGACGAATTTCAAGTAGGCACAAATCTATTGACGCACCATTTAGAACAGGTGAAGAAGGGAGTTTGCGAGATGTGTTAGAAAATGAAGATGCTGAAAGTGCTGATACTTATCTTATTAAAGAGGCTTTACTAACAGAAATTGAACGAACTTTAGCTACACTAACAAAACGTGAAGCAAATATTATACGATTTTTCTTTGGAATAAATTCAGTAGAAATGACTTTGGACGAAATTTCAAAACATTTTGGACTAACAAGAGAACGAGTAAGACAAATTAAAGAAAAAGCAATCAGACGATTAAGACATAGCTCAAGAAGCGAGTTATTGAAAAAGTATTTATAGAGAAGTTTTTATATAAAATTGAGTTCGTTTTAATTTGAAATTGTCAAAAAAAACGAAAAACTTTGTAACCCGCCCGACTCACAATGAGTCGGGCGTTAGGTAAGGTGTTAATAATTTTATGTTTTTATAATAAAAGTTCCCCCAGTTTTTA
>JAOZQN010000064.1 GCA_029932195.1 Bacteroidales bacterium
ATTTCTAACAATTTTATTATCACCGATTTAGAAAGTCAGAAACTTCAGTTAATAAGAAAACAATTGCTGACCATAATTTAAAAATACTTCCTAAATTATTATTGCTCGGAGGTTCTGAAATAGATATAAAAAACCTATATAAAGAAAAAGAAGAGGAACTAAAAAAGAGAAGGAACGAGTGGAAAAACTGCGAAAAGAGGTTGAAAAGCAAGAAGCAGAACTTAAACTACAAAAAATAGAAGTAGCGGAATTGGCAAAAAAAATAGAGTTAAAACAGGTAGAGTTAAAAAAACAAACAACAGAGTTAGAACAAGAAATATTAAAAAGTAAAGAACAAAAAGAAAAACTATCTAAAATACAGAAAAAAGTTTTTGAAAAAGAAAATCAGTTAAACCAAAGAAATAAAGATATAGCAGAGCAAGAAAAAACGATTGAGTCGCATCGGGAAATAGTAGAGAAGTCTCGAAGTAAATTAAAAGAATTAGACAATGAAATTATTGCAAAACAAGAACTTATAAAAACAAAAGAACTGGAAATAGCTAAAAAAGAAGAGCAACTTGGATTAAAAGACACAAAAATAAATCAACAACAAAATTTATTGTTCGGGATACTAGCTGTTTTATTAATAATATTAAGTTTATCATTCTTATTAGTAAGAAGTTATAGGGCAACAAAGAAGGCAAATGTAGAAATAGGAAAACAAAAAATAGAAGTTCAAGAAAAAAACGAGGAGCTTGTAGCTGCCGACGAAGAACTACGACAAAACAATGAAGAATTGCTTGCTTTAAATGATAATCTAACAGAACAACATCGTATTATTCACGAAAAAGATAAAAAATATAGGACTCTGTTTGAGAGTTCAAATGATGCTATTTCAATAATTGAAGAAGGAAAGTTTACTGATTGCAACAAGGCAATGGTTGAGATGTTGGGTTACAATAATAAATCGGAATTTATAAATTTAGAACCATATCAAATATCACCAGAAAAACAACCAGACGGAAGAGATTCTAACGAAAAAGCTGATGAGCTACTTAGAGTTGTTATAGAAAAAGGTGTAAATAAATTTGAATGGACACACAAACATGCTGATGGTTCGCTGTTTCCTGCAGAAGTTTGGCTTACCGCAATGGAAATGAAAGAAAAGACTGTTATTCATACAGTTATTAGAGACTTGTCAAGAAGAAAGGCTGCCGAACAAATTATTTTAAAAAGTAAAGAAAAAATAGAAAAAGCACACAAAGATATTACTGATAGTATAAATTACGCAAAAACAATTCAGGAGTCATTACTTACCAAAGAAAAGATAATAGACAACTGGTTAAATGAATACTTTATCTTATTTAAACCAAAAGATAAGGTGAGTGGTGATTTTTATTATATCAATAAAGTAAATAACTATTTGATTGTTGCAGCTGCTGATTGCACAGGACATGGAGTTCCAGGAGGTTTTCTTACAATGCTTGGTATCACGTTTTTACACGAAGCAGTTAAACAAAGAAAGGTTACTAAAGCAAGTCAAATTTTGGAAATTTTACGAGAACATATTAAAGATACTTTTAGCTCCTTTGGTAGTCAGAATGCAAGTGGACTGGATATTGCTCTTTGTGTTATTAATACAGAAACAAATATTATGCAATTTGCTGGGGCATACAACCCTTTGTTTATTTTTAGAGACAACGAACTAATTCAGTATAAGGCAACAAGAAATCCAATTGGAAATTATCCCAAAGAAAAAGATTTTGAAAATAATGAAATAAAACTTCAAAAAGATGATGTTTTTTATGTGTTTTCAGATGGTTACCCAGACCAATTTGGAGGTGAAGCCCGAAAAAAATTCACAATGAAACGCTTTAAAGATTTATTATTAAAAAATCATAAATTACCAATGACCAAACAAAAAGAGGTAATAGAAGAAAACCTATTAGAATGGCAAGATCAAAACGAACAGATTGATGATATTATTTTAATTGGAGTGAGATGGGATAAATAATAGTCTTGAGTTTTTAGGAATGCCCTTGAATTAGTTTTATAAAAAACTGTATAATTTCTACGACTTTTTTATAAAAACGCAAGTTTTTTTAATATACTTTGTCTAAATAATATGAAAAAAATAATCTTTATTACAATATTTATTCTGTTTTTTGCAAATGTTTTTGCACAAGATACACTAAATTCCAATTATGTTAATTCTAAAACCTACGAATATTATCAAGCCAAGGATTGGGATAATTTGATAGAACTCGGAAAAAATGCACTCAAAAATGATATAAATTTTTATTATCTTCAAACAAGAATGGGAATTGCATATTATGAAAAGAAAAAATACCGAAAAGCTATAAAATATTTTGAAATAGCACTTAAGGAAAACAAAGGTGATGCTTTAATCTCTGAATATCTGTATTATAGTTACTTGTTTTCGGGAAGAGAACAAGATGCACTTGCTTTTTCTCGTAAAATAGCTAAAAATAAACGAAAAGAGATTGAAATAAAACAACCAATTGTTAAAAATATATCTTTATCAGCTTTTTACCTTTCTAATAATGAGATGAATAATCTGTCAGAAAGAGACATAGATGGAGAAGATAATATTTATGGAGAACAACAATTTGACAAAAACAGAAAATCTTATGGAATAGGTATGGAGCATAGAATTGGTAGAAAAATGCTGGTCTCATATAATTTTACACAAGCATTTTCATCAGAAATACAACAAATAAATTATGATAAAAACAACTATATTTTTGATATAAATAATTTTCAAAATAAATATTATGTTAAAACAAAATTCAATATAGTAAAAGGATTAAATTTTTCTGCTTCTTTTAATTATCTGCAAATAAATACAAATACAAACACTTTGGAGCTTAATAATGAGATAAGTAATTTTACTACTCACAATACTTACAATGTTTTTGACACAGTGTATCAGGCAAATGCACAGCTCGATGTTTACGATACCATTTTTGATTATAATACAAAAACCTCGCATCAAATCAATGATACCATTTACAATTGGAATGATTATGCAGTTGCTTTTTCACTTTGGAAAGATTTTAGAAACATAAAGTTAGGTCTTCATTTTTCTAACTATAAATTAAATGAGAATGTTTTTTCTCAACCAGCTATAACTTTGGTTTACTATCCGTTATCAAATCTAAATTTATACTTTATAACAAATATAAGCAACCAATTAAGTAAAGATTATTCTACACAAGGAAGGGGAGGGTTAAATAAAAATCCAGTGTTCAGTCAAACAGTTGGTCTTAAAATAACTAATAATATTTGGACAGAGTTTTATTACAAACAAGGTGATTTGAAAAATTATGCAGACAACGAGGCATTCACAATTTACAATATTGCTGATGCAATAAAAAAAGAAGCTGGTATTGGATTAGATTTTTTGATGTTTAAAAACAAACTTAAATTCAATATAAATTATTCAATAATTCAAAGAGAAAACAGTTATCTAACTTCTATTGTTACAGGAAGTTCTGAGCAAACCTACGATGGTTTGTCTTACGAAAAATATACCTACGAAGATAATTCTGTTTACTGGAACGAAGTTATTAAGACTTCAAAAATAGAAGAAATAAATATTGAAGAATCTCAATATAGTAAAACATTATATATTAACCATATACTAACAGGAAAACTAACATGGTATTTTTAAAAAAACACAGTATCGTATTACTTTTAGTGATACTAATAAGTCAGAATTTATTTTCGCAAGATAATAAATTAGCAGAAGTATTTGCAAAAACCTATGAGTATGAGACAGTAGGTGAATACCAAAAAGCAATTTTGGAACTAAAAAATGTATATGACGAAAATTCTTATGAAATAAATATGCGACTCGGTTGGCTTAGTTATAATGCTGGTTTATTCTCACAATCAATTACTTATTATAGAAAATCAATTTCCTTGATGCCTTATTCCGAAGAGGCAAAATTTGGCTTAATATATCCTGCAACAGCGACAGGAAAATGGGATATAATATTAAATACGTATAAAAAAATATTAGAAAACTCCCCAAATAATACTGTTGCAAATTATCGAATAGGATTAATTTATTATGGTAACCAAAATTATACCGAAGCATATAAACACTTCAAAATTGTTGTAGATTTATACCCTTTTGACTACAATGGGCTATTAATGTTTGCATGGACAAATTTCCAGTTAGGAAAATATAGAGAAGCAAAAGTCTTGTTTAACAAAGTTTTACTCCTCTCACCAAACGACGCTTCTGCTCTGGAAGGATTGGAATTAATTCAGTAATTTTTCGACCTGTGCAATCAAAATTTCGGGCGTTTTTCACGGGTGTCAAATTCAAGGCTTTTTTGATATTTTAGAATTGAAGTTTACTTCTGTAAATGAGCATTTTAAAATATTAAAAGTAACGATGAAGTTGGCACTCGTGAAAAACGCCAAATTTCGGTTGTAAAAAAAAGAAAAAGAATTACAATTCTTTTTTTTATTGCAGAGGTGGATAACTGTTTACTGATAACTGATAACTGTTTACTGCTAACTGATAGTTATTGTTATCGTTGATATTAATAAAACAATTTCTTGATTTCTCCAAAATAGATTTGTCTATCTCAACTATATTTGATTTAGAGGAGTAAATTACTTTGGTTATAGAATAATTTTTATTAGAAATTGCTTTTTCCAAATTATCAATAATATTTTTACTATAAATACCAATTAGTGGTTCTATAAATTCGTTATTTCGTGAAATTGTTATATCATAATTATCCGAAACTTTTATTAACTCTGCAATAATATACTTGGAAACAAAAGGCGTGTCGCAACTTATTATAATATTTCTATCGTATTTTGCATTTTTTAGGCTTGCGTGTATGCCTGAAATAGGTCCAATATTTTTATAAATATCTGGAATTATTTTACATTTCAAAAAATCATAATTATCTGTATTTGAGCTAATTATTATTTCTGATGTAAAATTATTTATAATATCATAAACACGCTCAATTAAAGTTTTATCTCCAATTCTCATCATTGCCTTGTCTTGCCCCATGCGAGAACTTTTGCCGCCTGCAAGTATTATTCCTCCTATTTTTTCCATTATTAACAAACAATTTAATATTTATTTTCAGAACTCACAAAAATAGCAGATTTATAGAAAAACAATCGCAAAAAAGAATGAATTTTTTATGAAAATAAAGTAGTGAAAGATATTGAAAATCAAAGTTTTATTTATAATATTACTCTGAAAAAAATAACATTAAATTTGTGATTTAAAATTATAAATATTGTAGTTTTTGTGAGTTCTGATTTTAGATACTACTTGTTATAAAAAGTAATCCCTGTTTTACAAAAATCAACTACAATCAAAAATCTATCCAAAAAAATAAAATTTTTCTGAAAAATAGTTTTTTTTATAATTTTTATTATATTTGCATAAACTTAAAGTTGATATTTTGAAGGTTTGAATTGGTTTATACCTGAAAAATATGTAGTCATACAAAAGTTTCTTAACAATAATTTTATTATAATCAATTGACAATAAGGTGTCCACCAATCATAAATCGTAAATTTAAAATTGTCAATCTACTTATATATTCAAAGCATCAAAATTTCAGAACTTCAGAACTTCAAAATTTGAAATACAAAGATAATAAAAAATGATAAATCAACGGTTAGAACATAAATTATTACAAAAATTATCTCCTCAACAAATTCAATTAATTAAGTTGTTGGAAGTTCCTATTATGGAATTGGAACAACGAATAAAAAAAGAAATTGAGGAAAATCCTGTTTTGGAAGAGGGTAAAAAAGAAGATCCCGAAGATATTGATTCTAATTCAGAAGAAGATGAGACCAACGAATACGACGAAGAATTTTCGGTAGATGATTATATTGAAGACGAAGAAGTGCCAACATATAAACTAAAATCTAATAATTACGCCGAAAATAAAGACAATATGGAAGGAGCATATTCCGAAAGTTCTTCTTTCCGTGAACACATGTTGAGCCAATTAAATTTGGTGAAACTGAAAAAATTAGAGAAGCAAATAGCAGAATATATAATTGGAAATATTGATGACACAGGATACCTGCGCCGAGAGGTAGAAGCAATTGTAGATGATTTAGCTTTTGCACAAAATATAGAAGTAGATGAAGAGCAAGTAGAACATTCTCTAAAAATAATACAAAATTTTGAACCCTCAGGAATTGGTGCAAGAGATTTGCAAGAATGTTTACTTTTACAAATTAAAAATAAAATAAAATACAATAAAAAGAATAAAAAAATATTAGAACTAACTCAAACTATATTAGAAGATTATTTTGATGAGTTTTCTAAAAAACACT
Organism: Bacteroidales bacterium; assembly: GCA_029932195.1. GTDB lineage: Bacteria > Bacteroidota > Bacteroidia > Bacteroidales > JAOZQN01 > JAOZQN01. The sequence continues at coordinate 6,337 of JAOZQN010000064.1, forward strand.
ATCAAAAAATAATAAATAAATTAAATATGGACAGCGAGAATTTGAAACTTGTAGTAGAACAAGTTTTAAAATTAAATCCTAAACCCGGAAACGCATATACTCACCGATTTAAAACAAATTCGCAGCAAATAACTCCAGACTTTATTTTGCATGAAGTTAATAATGAGATGGTTTTGAATCTAAACTCTTCAAATGTTCCACCATTATATATTAATAGCACTTACGAAAATATGCTAAAAGCATACAGCGAAAAAAAGAAAAAGAACAATAAGAAAGACAAAGACACAATAACTTTTGTAAAACAAAAATTAGACTCAGCAAAATGGTTTATTGACGCAATAAGACAGCGGCAAAATACTTTGCTTTTAACAATGCAAGCAATTTTAAGGTATCAAGAAAAATATTTTCTAAGTGGCGATGAAATAAACCTAAGACCAATGATACTCAAAGATATAGCGAAAAAAACAAATTTAGATATATCTACAATTTCAAGAGTTGCAAATAGTAAATATATTCAAACACAATACGGTATTTTTTCACTAAAATTTTTCTTTTCCGAAGGTATAGAAACACAGGAAGGAGTTGAAGTTTCTACAAGAGAGATAAAAAAAATATTAAAAATAGCTATCGAAAACGAAAATAAAAAAAGACCACTCACCGACGAAAAACTTGCAAAAATCCTACAAGACAAAGGTTATAAAATTGCCCGCCGAACCGTTGCAAAATATAGGGAACAAATGAATATTCTTGTGGCCCGACTGAGAAAGGAATTATAAATATAATGAAAATTAAAGCTTTAATTTTCACCATATTTTTGCTTGGAATAAACAGTCCACTATTTTCTCAAAAAATGGATAGCAATTATGGAGTTAATATCAATCTAACTTATGCTATTGGAACTCATTTACAGAGAGTTGGTGTATCTACTGTGTTTTTCTATTGTTATAAAAATTTTCAGATAAGTGGTAGAGCAGATTATCATTTTAATAAAAAAAATTATGGTTTACCACTCCAAAGTAATGAATTTCAGCTATCTATTGCCGCATTAATTTCCTACGGAGAAGCAGACAGTAACTTGGTTAATTATTCAAATTATCTGCAAAATCACACACAAAAGCGATATAGCATTGCCTATTCCTACAAATATTATTTTGATAATATTGGCACAACTCAGCCTTCGGGAGCAATATTTCTACAAGCCAAAAAATTTGAGCTAATCTCCGAAAACGACCTCTTTGGCAAACCTTCTGCCGACAAATATAGAACTGCAACCGTTAAATTAATTTACCGACATGAAAATTATTCAGTAGCCCTCAATTCGCTTATGTGGACGGGCATAACTCGTGGTTGTCCTCGCATAAAAAACACAGATTATCCATCTCGCTATGGATACAAAGATTTGTCTAAAAATAAATTTGGCAAATTTTCTAATGGCATACTATCATTTCAATTTGAAACTTATGGAAATACCATTTTTTATGATAATTTTAGGGGAGACATTGGGATAGACTCAGAGTATATTAGGCATTTTTTTCAAAATATCATAATTCATGATATGTATATTTTTCCGAAAAAGTGGAATAAAGCCAAAAATCCACATTTTCCTATGCTTACCGAAACAGGAGAGCCGTATCTTTTTAAAAAAGACCAAAAAGTAAAAAAGGCAAAATTACATTTTGTTTTATACAAAAATCCTACGTTATTCTATTGATTATCAGAAATTAATTGCATGTAACATACTGGGGGCTTTTAGCTATTGGCAGTTGGCTTTTGGCTTCGCAAAGCGACAAAAAACGCCAATAGCCAATATCTAAAAGCCAACAGCCCTCTTATACTATCAAAAAAACTAATTTTTTATTCCTCTAAATTTTTTAGAAACACGTGTTCCTCTTTTATCTATAAGAAAGTAATATGTATTATTTTGATTCATTTTAAGGCAAACAAGAGCTTTTCCATTCTTAAAATTCTCGCCAACATCTTTCATTTTTTCGGGAGCAAAATCATATATTGGTGGAATAACTACATTATAATTTCCATCTACATATCCGTATTTTACATTTTTTGTATCGTATGGTTCAAACATATATTTGAATAATCTCAAACCCTCGCTTTCTTTACGCACACCTACAAAATATGCCGTAGTATCTAATTTTATTTTTGTTTGTATGTCATTGATAAAACTCTGATGTCTTTTTACTGACTCTTCGTATCTTATAGGAGCAAGCGAATCGTTTGGTTTATAATATATTGCCTTGCGATAATGAGCCATTGCACTGTCTAAATAGTGTGCATTGTGATTGCTAAAATTATCGTAATAAAAATTAGCTTTTTTCATAGAAACATCATACATTGTAACTACTTTTGTCGCTTTTGTTGTTTTTACAGAGACAGAAGAGACTGGTGGTATTATTTTTATTGCAAAAAAGATGAGAATTATTGCTAAAAAAACAAAAATGATATTGCGTCTTTTTTTATTTGCTTCTTTTTTTCGTTTTTGCAGATATTTATTTTCATTGTCTATTTTAGATGCTTTTGAATAGTAACGTGGTGAAAATAATGGATTTAAAAGAGAAGCAGGTGCTTTTGAGAACAATTTATTACCCCTTATCATGTAGAGTGCAAATTTTGATTTTTCGTCTATTAACTCGGTGTTTTGTTCTAATTTTCTTGCTTTTTTGTATTTTTGGCGAGCTTCGAGAAATAAATTTTCGCTAAGTAGAGAGTCACCAAAAGTTTCGTTATATTTTATATAAGTAATCTTGTCGTCTGGATATAATTTATGGCTTTTTTCATAGCAGTTTAAAGACGTAATTAATTCATCTTTAGTATAATAATAGTCTCCTTCGTAAACTTTATTTCTTGCATATATTTTAGTTCCACAAAAATTACATGTGTCTCTAATATCCTCTTCGTCAATAGGTATTGCTTCACCTAAATCCTCTCTTTTTAGTAATTCCTCATAGAGAAGTAATGCTTTTTCATATTTTTCGTTGATTTTATTTAGCTTGGCAACATAATATAGGTCGGTGGTTAGCTGTTTTTTATCTACTTCGGTTAACTTATAGGCAAACCTATTTTTAGGCATATCGTTATTATTATAAATCTCATCAAAAAATGCTTTATCATCTTTACTCAGTCTTGCTATTTTTGATTTCGTTTTATTATAATCGGTATAAAGCTCGTCGTAAGTATATTTTATTTTTACGTGTTTTTTTTCTGCTTTTATTTTCTTTTTTTCTGTAATTTCTTCTGGCACACGGTCGTCTATCTCTTCTTTTTTCTCTGTCTTCTTTTCTTTTATTTCTGTTTTTTCTTCTTGTTTCTCATCTTCTTTTTTGATCTCTGGTTTTATTTCTGGTTTCTCTTCTTCTTTTTTGGTCTCTTCTTTTATTTCTGGTTTCTCTTCTTTTTTGGTTTCTTCTTTTATTTCTGGTTTCTCGTCTTCTTTTTTGGTTTCTTCTTTTATTTCTGGTTTCTCATCTTCTTTTTTAGGTGGCTCTGAAACCAAATTACTGTCTAATGCAAATTCAAAAATATCCTCTTCTGTATCAATTTTTTTTTCTTCAATATTTTCTTCTATTTCAAACCATTTATTATATAATTTATATTTTTGTAATATTTTTAATAATTCTTTACCTTCAAATATTTTTATACTAATATTATTATCCACAGTCATTTTTGATTTCCAATTATGCCACCAAACTAAATCCTCTTCCGTTAAGTCCATTGGTAAACAAACTATCCATGCAAAAATAGTTTGTTTTTTTGAATTTAACAATTCAATTGTTTCTTTAAATGATTGCCGTATTTGTCCTTTACGAGAGTTAGTTAGATTATCTATGAAAAATTTTGCTTGATATAAGATTATCTGTTTATCTACATCTTCTTTTCCTGTAAAGTCAGGAGTTTGTATTAGTTTTTTTGTAGGATAATGCTTGTTTAATAATTCATTACAGAGTTCATTAAAAGCATTTCTTGCGGTATGTTTACCTTTTTTTATTTCTTGAAAAACTGTCCAATCTTTTTTCATTTTCGTATAAGATAAGTTATTAATAACTGATTATTAAAGCAAAAGTATCTATTTTTTTTAAAAATTAAAATTTTATTATTAAAAAAGTATTTATTTTTGAACAAAAAATGATAAACACATGATTAAGTTGCTAGTAATTAACACATAACGTAATCCTAAAAAATAAAATATTTTTTAATAAATTTTAATCTTTTTTTGTGAAAAAAAACTTTTAATATAAGGCTATAATCTGTTAAAAATAAAAAGATTGAGTTCACTCCGAGAAGTGTATTTTTGTAAAAATCAAGGCGGATACGAATTTTAAACCCGGAGTTTACTTATTGTAAATGAGGATTTTAAAATTGCATCTAACGTTGGATTTGCATAAAAGATGGAGTTGGGCACAAGATTACTTAATCTGATTAATTCATAAACTTATCAATTTCTTTTATCAAAATAGTTGCTCTCTTATCGTATGTATGGTCTTTTAATGTTCTTTTTTGACCGGCTTTTGCTATCTCAATTAGCTTATTTTCATTATTTAAGAGCCAAATAATTTTTTCCATAGCTTCATCAAATGAGTTGTAGATTACAACTTCTTTGTCTGGTTCAAAAATATCTGGCACATTAATTTTATTTTCCAAAAGCAAGCAAGCTCCCGCTCCTGTGCTTTCAAACATTCTCATGTTTCCTGCATAATCGCCCTCAATTTCAACCTGAATATCAAACGTTATTTTTGTGCGAGCAATTTCACGAAACATATCTATTCCGTATAATTCATTTTTATAGCTATTTTGCAATGCTTTAGAAAATTTAAAATATTTTGGAAAAGCATTTAGATTTTCCATTTTTTTAAATTTTACCGAATTTTGAAAAAATTTGCTTGCCCCTGTTTTTAACATAACTTCCTTAGCTCCATATAATAATTGAAGTTTTAAAACCTCAGAATATTTAACATTAGAAAGGTTGCCAAAATAGGAAAAGTCTATATCTGGGTTGGCAGCAAGTTTTTCCAAAAAAGTTTTTCTTTGGATATGAAAATCTTTGCGAGGAATTATACTTCCTACAAAAATAAAATCTCTAATCTTCTCTGGGCTTGCAATTTCGGGTAAAATAGTTGGCTCAAAAGCATGATAAAGCATAAGGGTTTTTAGACCATAACTTTCAAAATTTTGAACAAATTTTGGTGAGCAGGTTGTAACAAAATCAAATATTTTAAGATTTTCAATATTTTTGGGAGTGTAAGGAGCACAAGAATTTCCGATAAGTAATTTTACCGAAGGAACAATTCTTTTCAAGTCTTTCATATAGTCGGCATCAAAAGAAAAACTGTCTTGAAACCATAAAACATCTGGTTTATAGTCTTTTATTTGAGCCGTTAAAATATCTATGCCCTTTGCCTCAATGCCTTTTTCTTTTGCCCACTGATTTTGAACAGCAGTTGCATTATATACAATTTCCGCTGCTTCAACTCCTTGTTTTTTAAGAGCATTTGCATAAAAATCCGACCAGGCAACATATTGTTTCATCAAATGAGAATGTTGTTCTTTGTAAGATTTTTCTTTTATTTCGGGAAACTTATCATAATAATATTTAAAATAATATTTATAATAGTTTGTTATTTTCAGTAATTTATAAGACATTTAGTTTTAGATATTTAGTTTTTAATTAACGACCAACTGATAAATAAATAATTTAGAAAAAACTTCATTTTAACTTCAAAATTTCACTATTGTGGCGAGCCGAATGGATTATTCCAAGAAATATTATATGAGTTTTGGTTATTTTAAAAATTATTTTCCAGTTTTTCATATATTTACAAAAACGATAGTCGCCAGTTTGAAATAAAAAAAATTTAGGATAGCCAAGCGGATTTATACGTATAATATCAAATTCTTTATCTAAATTTAGAATAAAATTTTTCGCATTTTGAGGAGAGTTTAATTTGATATATTCAAAATTCTCTTTTGCCTGTGTTCTAAATTTGGGTAATATTATTACAATCCTACTGTCCATAATTTCATTTCATTTTTAAATTGGTTTAAACTAATTCCTTCTCCACTTTTTTCCATTTCCCAAATCATTTTCCGATATTCTTTAACAGTCATTCCCTCTTCGGGTAAATACTCTTCCGATTGATATTTTCCTGTCATATCTAATGCACTGTTCCATTCTTCAAAAGTTTCGTAGTCTTCTACGTTCTCCGATGTTTTTTTATATCTTTTTTGATACAAAAATTCCGTAAAATCGTATAACTGTGTTTGCAAATTTTCTGGAAGTTCTCTATATCGTTGCAAAATATGTTTGGCAGATTTGCTTATTGTTTCTAATTGTTCCATAATTTATATTATTTATTTTTCACAAAAATACGATTTTTTTTTTAATCTAATTCAAAATTACAAAAAGTAATCTTTTTTTAATTTATTTTTTTAATTTTGTGAAAATTTTAATTTCTAATTTTTAATAAGGAGATGAAAAAAATAATAAAAAAAGTAAAACCATTAGTTCCTAAAAAAATATTAGGGTATGTAAGAACAAAAGTTGAAGCAAAACAGCTTAAAGAATGGAATGAACTGAACTGTCCAAGCCCTCCTCCTCATATTGTTAAACAGCTTGTTATCAAAGAATATCAAGATAGAATGCAGTATAATATTTTGGTAGAAACAGGAACTTATCTCGGGCAAATGATTGAAGCACAAAAAACGACTTTTGAAAAAATATTTTCTATAGAATTGAGCCAAAAATTATTTGAAAAAGCAGTAAAACGCTTCAAAAAAGATACTAATGTTACAATAGTTCAAGGAGATAGCGGAAAGGTTCTCGGAAAGGTTCTTAAAGAAATATCAGAACCTGTAATTTTTTGGTTAGATGGTCATTATTCAGCAGGAGTTACTGCAAAAGGAGACAAGGATTGTCCTATTTTTGAAGAATTAGATGCTATTTTTAACGAAAATAAATTAAACCATGTCTTGTTAATAGATGATGCACGACATTTTATTGGAAAAGGGGACTATCCTAAAATTGAGGAGATTACAAATCATATACAAAAATATAATCCTAAATACAAAATAGAAGTTAAACATGATATTATTAGATATGTAGTTTAATATTACAATATCAATTCCTTTTTTATGAAAAATATTATAATATTTACGCATGGCGGTGGTAGATTTGCCAATCAATTAACTAATTTTGCTCATTTTATTGCATTTATCAAACAAGAAAATTATAGTTTTATAAATATTGCTTTTAATAATTATTCAGAACTATTGGATAATTATAAAAAATCGGATATTGTTAAATATAATTTAGAAGACAACGAGTTGAATAGTTTTTATTTCTTAAAATTCTTATTAAAAATTTTAAACTTTTCAAAACATAGGATTTACACAAAATTAATTATAAGACTGTTACATTTTTATACCTTTTCACAACCCAAAGCACAAAGTATTCGAGTTAATTCCAGTAGCACTCTCAAATTTTTAACGGGAAAAGAAATAGGTAATGTAAATTTTTCCGATAAATCTTCTATGGATTTATTTGCAAAGAAAAAAATAACAATAATTGCTGGTTGGACTATTAGAGATTGGTATTTGTTAGAAAAAAACAGTGCAATAGTTAGAGAAAATCTTATTTTTAATGAAAAATATCAACAAATATCAAATGATTTTATAAATAATATAAGGAAGGAAAAAGATATATTGATAGGCGTTTCTATACGGCAAACAGATTTTAAGATTTATGCCAATGGAAAATATTATCTCACAACGGAGGAGTATATCAATTTAATGAAAAAATTGAATGAAAGATATGCTAATAAAAAATTAGCACTAATTGTTTCGTCTGATGAGTCTAAAAATATTAAAGATTTTGGAAACTTACCTGTCTATTTTACAACAGGAATAATGGGAGGAAGTGGTCATTATATAGAAAGTTTTATTCAGTTAGCCATGTGTGATTATGTGCTAACAGTTCCAAGCACATTTGGCTGTTGGGCTTCTTTTATGGGAAATAGTAAAATAATTCCAGTTTATGATAAAAACGAATTAGTTGCTGAAAATAAGTATTTTAACAATAATATATTTGATTGTTTTACTGATAATTATTATTCAGAAGCTATAAGATAATCGTTCGAGAGTATAACATTGGGGGCATTACATGTTACAACACAATCCGTAGAGACGTGATTTATGATATGAACTCCCCCAAGACACACTCAAATGATTTCTTTAATTTATAAAATATACTATGAGAATTAAAAAAATAATACTAAAAATAGTAGAAATTACTTTACCAAGAATGTTATATTCTGTAAAATCTTTTTCGCAAGACGGAGAGGATATTGTTCTTAATTCTTTTTATGAAGGTAAAAAAAACTATAAGGGTTTTTATGTAGATATTGGTGCTCATCACCCTTTTAGATTTTCAAATACACAGTTTTTTTATAAAAAAGGCTGGCGAGGTATTAATATTGAACCAACAGTTCATCTTTATAATACTTTTAAAAAATATAGAAAAAAGGATATAAATTTGAATATTGGAATTTCAAATTCAGAAAAATCTTTAACTTTTTATGAATTTAACGAACCTGCACTAAATAGTTTCGACAAGGAATTATCTAATCAGCGAAACAATGATAGTAAAAATAAATATAAAATAATAAATACTCGTGAAATAAAAATTCATAAACTAGCCGAAGTATTAGATAAAAATTTACCAGAAAATCAAAAAATAGATTTTTTTAATATAGATGTAGAAGGACTTGATTTGGACGTTTTAAAATCTAATAACTGGGATAAGTATTCTCCATCTTATATATTTATAGAAGGAAAAATAGATTTTAAAAATGTAGGACAAAGTGAAATATATAATTATTTGTTGGCAAAAAAATATCAGTTTGTTGCAAAAACAAGAAGAACATTGTTGTTTGAGAAGAGTTATTTGGCGTAAGTTTAATTAGTGTGCGTCCATAAAGTAAGAATTGCTAAATTGTTGTTTTACAGATATAAATTTTTATTTGTTTTTAATATTTCTTAAAAAATTACGACTTTATGGATACACACTAATTAGAAGAATTTAATTTCTACAACAATTTTTGATAAAGATATAAAAAGCATGTTATTACTATTAGATAGTAATAATATAGCTTTCTTTCCACAACCCTTATTCTTTAATTATTTTTGTAGTGAATCTTTTTTTACTTGTTTGGATAGTAATAATGTAAGCTCCACTACTAAGATTAGATAAGTCTATTGTCTCTTTTTGTTGTATTTTTGTTCTTGTTATTAGTGTTTTTCCTGTAATATCACTAATTTTTAGACTAATTAAGTTTGTATCTTCTGCAAGGCTTATATTTACAATTCCATTTGTTGGATTTGGATAAATTAAAATATTGTTCAAAGGTGTTGTAATAACGACTGGGGGGAGTAAAATTAAAAATTCGGACATGACCTGCACTGTATCCATTTTGACTATTTTTATCTGCACCAATAGCAAGTGTATAACCATCATCACTTAAACTTACCGATATACCAGAGCCATCACCTGTAAATTCTCCATCAATATCTTCTCCTATTTGCGTCCAAGTATTGTCAATATTTTGGTAAACTCGGACATGACCAGCATCATTATCATTTTTGTGAGCACCAATAGCAACAATAGAACCGTCTGCACTCATTTTTATTGAAAAACCAGAATAGTCGCCTGCTGCCTCTCCAAAGATAGCATCTCCTATTTGTTCCCATGCTCCATCAATATTTTCATAAACTCGGACATGACCTGCATCAATACCTGCATCATCATTTCCATAAGCACCAACAGCAACTATCGAACCATCAGAGCTTAAGCTCACTGTTGCACATTTATCTCCAGCTGCCTTGCCATCAATATCTTCACCTATCTGTATCCAGTTTTCTGCAATCTTTTCATAAATTCTTACATTACCTGATTTAAACCCATTTCCACTATTCCAACCAGCACCAACAGCAACAATGGAAGCATCTGAGTTCAAGCTAATAGTATGCCCTAAATAATCTTCGGATGCCTCTCCGTTTATGTCTCCTCCAAGTTGCGTCCAAGTATTGTCAATATTTTTGTAAATTCTTGCATGACCAGAGTTGCTTCCATTCCCATCATTTCCTCCAGCTGTAATAGCTACTACAGAACCGTCGGAATTTAGACTTAATGAATAGCCAGACTCATCTCCAGATGCCTCACCATCAATATCTTCACCTATTTGTATCCAAGTCCCATCATTATTCTTATAAATTCGAACATGACCAGATGTTTGTCCATTTCCATCATTCAATTTTGCTCCAATAGCCACAACAGAGCCATCGGAACAGATATCTACAGACCAACCAAAACCATCGCCATCTGCTTCTCCATTAATATCATCTCCTATTTGTGTCCAAACTTTTCCTGTGTTTTGATAAATTCTTACAACACCTGTCTCGTAGTTGTTTCCATAAGCACCAATGGCAACAATTGAACCGTCATTGCTTAAACTTACACTTTGCCCCAAATATTCTCCTGCTGTTTCTCCATCAATATCATCTCCTGTTTGCTCCCATATTTGAGCATTTGTTACTGTTGTTATTCCTGTAAATAACAAAACTAAAAGTAATAAAAGTAGTTTTTTCATGTATAAATAACTGAAGTTTCGGAGTTTGTAAATTCTTTATTTAAAGCTCATTATT